>NZ_JBFBDP010000012.1:245508-246617 GCF_040701585.1 Streptomyces sp. NPDC093801
ACGAGAAAGTCTTTCGGGGCCGTCGAGCCTCAGATCGCTACGCGCTCCTCTCATCTCGGCGTCCGGCGCCCGTCCGTGGCCGATATCCGCACCCGATGACGACCGGGGGCATCTCATCTCCACGACGCCAGACGGGGCTCTTTACCATGGGGTTCCGCGGTCGTGGGGATATCCCCCGGGTGGACCCACCGGGTAGCAGGCAGGCTGGGGCGCGGGCGCGGCGGGATGATCGGGACCGTCAGACATCCCGAGCGAATCGAGTCCGTGATGGCATACGCCGTGAACCACGCACGACGCCTGTCCGACGAACTGATGCCGTTGCCCCCCACTGCCGTGCGCGCCGCGCACGTCCTCTGGGTCACGGCGGTGGCTGCCGGGGTGTTCGAGACCCTGTTGGCCGTGGGCCGGATGGCCGCAGAAGGCTCCGGCACCGTCTCGGAGATCGTCGTGGGGCTCGCGATCCGCATTCCGGTCTTCGCCGGGGCCCTGCTGGTCGCGTGGCAGATGCGCCGGGGGCGCGGGTGGGCGCGGATCGTCCTGACCCTCAGTCTGGGTGTCGCGGGTACGGCATCGATGGTGGTCCAGCCGGTCCGCGCCTGGGTGCAGGGCCACTCCCTGGGCACCGCGCTCCAGGAGGCCGGGCCGATGGACCTCGTCTTCGGTGCCAGCCGCGTCCTCCACGTGGCGGCGGTCCTCACCGCCGTGACCCTGATGTTCCTCCCGACCGCCAACACCCACTTCCGCAAGCGGACGTGACGGCCCACACCCTCCAGGGCGCTCTTCGGCGCAGGCATCCGCCACGGATGCTCCTCTGGTCGTCATCGGGTGCGGATATCGGCCACGGACGGGCGCCGGACGCCGAGATGAGAGGAGCGCGTAGCGATCTGAGGCGCTCGACGGCCCCGGATGCTCCTCTCGTCGTCCTTTGGTGCGGGGAGCGGCCCCGGGCGGCGGTCGGACGCCGACATCAGGGCAGCGCGTAGCGATCTGAGGCGGCCGACGGCCCCGGATGCTCCTCTCGTCGTCCTTTGGTGTGGGGAGCGGCCCGAGACGGGCTGCGGACGCTGAGACGGGAGGAGCGCGTAGCGATCTGATGCGTGAGGGCGGCC
>NZ_JBFBDP010000013.1:0-221426 GCF_040701585.1 Streptomyces sp. NPDC093801
CAGTTGCGCACGCGTCATGAGTACCGGACTACCGGATCTGCCCTCGCAGCGAGGGCAGATCCCGCAAACCGATCACGACTCAATACAGGGCCTAGCGCAGGCCCGCTGCGGCGAGGAGGTACGCGACCATCGGGTCGTAGAAGCGCGGGTCGCGGACGTGGTCGTCCAGCGGGACCGCCACCTGGAGGGTGCCCTCCGCCTCTCCGAGGAACAGCGCCGGGTCGTTGCAGTCCGCGTAGCCCACCGCGTCCAGCCCCCGCTGCGCCGCGCAGCCCGCCCAGCCGTGGTCGGCGACGACCAGGTCCGGCTGCGGCCTGCCCTCCGCCGCCAGGCCGTCGAGGACGGCCGCCATCGGGGCGGGCGAGTGGGTGTGCCACAGGGTCGCGCCCCGCTCCAGGACCGCCACGTCCGCGAACTGCCAGACGGAGCCTTCGTCGGCGAACAGCCCGGCGGGGATGCGGACGATCTCGCAGCCCGCGGCGCGCAGCGCCTCCGCCGTGGCCCGGTGGACGTCCAGGAGGCCGCCCGGGTGCCCGGTGGCGAAGAGCACGCTCTGCCGGTCGAGGGCGGCCTTGCGCAGGCGGGCCGCCATCCGGTCGAGGCCCGCGACCGTCAGTTCCGGGTCGATGGTGTCCTGCCCGGCCCGGTGCGCCGGGTCGTCGACGACGCCGACGCGCTCCGCCATCACGGCCAGGACGTCCTGCTCGTCCGCCCAGCGGTCGCCGAGCTCCAGACCGAGCCAGTAGTGCCGGTCGCCGTTGGCGAGCTTGCGGTAGTGGGAGAGGTTGTTCTCGCGCGGGGTGGCCACCTGCCCGGCGATGCGGGTGCGCACCAGGTGGTCGACGAGTTCCGCTCGGCTGGGGGCGGCAGGGGTCTGTATGGGCTCTGTCGGCATCGGCATGCGGTCCATTCTGCCGCCGCCCGCCCGGATCCGTCCGTTCCGCCGAGCCGCCCTCGAGCCCGCGCCCGCGCCCCGCTTCAGCCCGACAGCGCCCCGAAGGCCCCGTGCGCGAGCCGGCGCAGCAGCGACTCCGTCGCCTCCCGGCCCAGCGCGCCCAGGTGCGGGGTGGAGTTCAGCAGGCCGAACACCGCGTGGACGGCGACGCGCACCTCCGCCTCGCCGACCTCCGGGTGCAGCTCCCGCACGACGGCCACCCACAGCTCCACGTACTGGCGCTGGAGCTGCCGCACGAGCTTGCGGTCCTCGTCCCGGAGCCGGTCGAGCTCCCGGTCGTGCAGGGTGATCAGCGCCCGGTCGTCCAGCGCGAAGTCGATGTGCCCCTCGACCAGGGAGGCGAGCAGCGCCCGCGGGTCGTCCGCGGCCTCCTCGACCCGGCGCCGCCCGCCCGTCAGGAGGCGCTCGCTGATCCCGACGAGCAGCTCGGCGAGCATCGCGTCCTTGCCGGCGAAGTGGCGGTAGAGGCCCGGGCCGCTGATGCCGACCGCGGCCCCTATCTCGTCCACGCCCACGCCGTGGAAGCCGCGCTCCGCGAAAAGACGAGCGGCTTCTCGGAGGATCTGCTCGCGGCGGGTCGGGGTGGCAGCTCTGGTGCTCATGGGAATCCATTCTAGACAGGGCGGTTAGCGCTCGTTAACCTGTGACCCACACGCGTTAACGGTCATTAACACAGCAGGTACCGAGCAAGGGAGCTCGACCGATGCAGCAGGCACCAGTGCTGACGAGCGCCGCGGACCCGGCGTCCGGGGCCTGGCGGACCAATGAGGCCGCCCACCGCGAGCTCGCCGAGGGCCTGCGCGCCCGGCTGGACGCGGCCCGCCTCGGCGGCGGTGAGAAGGCCCGCGCCCGCCACACGGCGCGCGGCAAGCTCCTGCCCCGCGACCGCGTGGACACCCTCCTCGACCCCGGGTCCCCCTTCCTGGAGCTGGCCCCGCTGGCCGCCGAGGGGATGTACGGGGGCGCGGCGCCGGCGGCCGGCGTGATCGCGGGCATCGGCCGGGTCAGCGGCCGCGAGTGCGTGATCGTCGCCAACGACGCCACCGTCAAGGGCGGCACGTACTACCCGATGACGGTGAAGAAGCACCTGAGGGCGCAGGAGGTGGCGCTGGAGAACCGGCTCCCCTGCCTGTACCTGGTCGACTCAGGCGGCGCCTTCCTGCCCATGCAGGACGAGGTCTTCCCCGACCGGGAGCACTTCGGCCGGATCTTCTACAACCAGGCCCGCATGTCCGGCGCCGGCATCCCGCAGATCGCGGCCGTCCTCGGCTCCTGCACGGCGGGCGGGGCGTACGTCCCGGCGATGAGCGACGAGGCCGTCATCGTCCGCGGCCAGGGCACGATCTTCCTCGGCGGCCCGCCGCTGGTGAAGGCCGCCACCGGAGAGGTGGTCACGGCCGAGGAGCTCGGCGGCGGCGAGGTGCACTCGCGCACCTCCGGCGTGACCGACCACCTCGCGGAGGACGACGCGCACGCGCTGCGGATCGTCCGCAACATCGTGGCGACCCTGCCTGGGCGCGGGGACCTGCCCTGGTCGGTCGAGGCACCCGAGGAGCCCAAGGTCGACCCGTACGGCCTCTACGGCGCGGTCCCCGTCGACTCCCGCACCCCCTACGACGCCCGCGAGATCATCGCCCGGGTCGTGGACGGCTCGCGCTTCCAGGAGTTCAAGGCGGAGTTCGGGCAGACCCTGGTCACCGGCTTCGCCCGGATCCACGGCCACCCGGTCGGCATCATCGCCAACAACGGCATCCTCTTCTCCGAGTCCGCCCAGAAGGGCGCCCACTTCATCGAGCTGTGCGACCAGCGCGGCATCCCCCTCCTCTTCCTCCAGAACATCTCCGGCTTCATGGTCGGCCGCGACTACGAGGCCGGCGGCATCGCCAAGCACGGCGCGAAGATGGTCACGGCCGTGGCCTGCGCCCGGGTCCCGAAGCTGACGGTCGTGGTCGGCGGCTCGTACGGCGCGGGCAACTACTCGATGTGCGGCCGGGCGTACTCGCCGCGCTTCCTGTGGATGTGGCCCAACGCCAAGATCTCCGTGATGGGCGGCGAGCAGGCCGCCTCCGTCCTGGCCACGGTCAAGCGCGACCAGATCGAGGGCGCGGGCCAGGAGTGGCCCGCCGAGGACGAGGAGGCCTTCAAGGCCCCGGTCCGCGCGCAGTACGAGGAGCAGGGCAACGCCTACTACGCCACCGCGCGCCTGTGGGACGACGGGGTCATCGACCCCCTGGAGACCCGGCAGGTGCTGGGGCTGGCCCTGACCGCGTGCGCGAACGCCCCGCTCGGCGAGCGCGGCTACGGCATCTTCCGCATGTGATCCGTGACTTGTGACGTGAGGACCTCACTGATGTTCAGCACTGTTCTGGTGGCGAACCGGGGCGAGATCGCCGTACGGGTCATCCGCACCCTGCGGGAGCTCGGGATCCGCTCCGTGGCCGTCTTCAGCGACGCCGACGCGGACGCGCGGCACGTACGGGAGGCCGACACGGCCGTCCGGATCGGGCCGGCGGCGGCCGCCGAGAGCTACCTGTCGGTCGAGAAGCTGCTCGACGCCGCCCGGCGCACGGGGGCCGAGGCCGTCCACCCCGGGTACGGCTTCCTCGCGGAGAACGCCGCCTTCGCGCAGGCCTGTGCGGACGCCGGGCTGGCCTTCATCGGGCCGCCCGCCTCGGCGATCTCCCTGATGGGCGACAAGATCCGGGCCAAGGAGACCGTGAAGGCCGCCGGGGTGCCGGTGGTGCCCGGGTCCTCGGGCAGCGGGCTGTCCGACGCCGAACTGGTCGAGGCCGCCGAGAAGATCGGCATGCCGGTGCTGCTGAAGCCCTCCGCGGGCGGCGGCGGCAAGGGCATGCGGCTGGTCCGGGACGGGGCCCTGCTCGCGGACGAGATCGCGGCGGCCCGGCGCGAGGCGCGCTCCTCCTTCGGCGACGACACCCTGCTGGTGGAGCGCTGGGTGGACCGGCCGCGGCACATCGAGATCCAGGTGATGGCCGACGCGCACGGCAACGTGGTGCACCTGGGCGAGCGCGAGTGCTCGCTCCAGCGGCGCCACCAGAAGGTCATCGAGGAGGCCCCGTCGGTCCTGCTGACGCCGGAGATCCGGGCCGCGATGGGCGCGGCGGCGGTCGAGGCGGCGCGGGCCTGCGGGTACGTCGGCGCGGGCACGGTGGAGTTCATCGTGCCGGGCGGGGACCCGTCCTCGTACTACTTCATGGAGATGAACACCCGCCTCCAGGTGGAGCACCCGGTGACCGAGCTGATCACCGGCCTGGACCTGGTGGAGCTCCAGCTGCGGGTGGCCGCGGGTGCGGAGCTGGGCTTCGGGCAGGACGACGTCACCCTGACCGGGCACGCGATCGAGGCCCGCGTCTGCGCGGAGGACCCGGCGCGCGGGTTCCTGCCCTCCGGGGGGACGGTGCTGGCGCTGTCCGAGCCCTCGGGCGGTGCGGTGCGGACGGACTCCGGACTGGCGGCCGGGGTGGACACGGGCTCCACGTACGACCCGATGCTCTCGAAGGTCATCGTCCACGGCCCCGACCGCCCGACGGCCCTGCGCATGCTGCGGGCCGCCCTCGCGGACACCGTGATCCTGGGCGTCCAGACCAACGCGGGCTTCCTGCGGAGGCTGCTGGCCCACGAGGACGTGGTGTCCGGCAACCTGGACACGGGCCTCGTCGAACGGGACCTGTCCGGCCTGCTGCCGGAGGGCGTACCGGACGAGGTGTACGCCGCGGCCGCGCTGCTGGCCCGGGCGCCCCTCCCCCACCCCGCCCCTTCCCGAAACCAGGGGCTCCGCCCCCGGACACCCGCGCCTCAAACGCCGGCGGGGCTGGAGGCGGCCGGCGCCGGTTCGAACAGTGCGGGCGCATGGACGGACCCGTTCTCCGCAGTCAACGGCTGGCGCCTGGGCGGCACCCCCGCCTGGACCGTCCACCACTTCCGCCTCCCGGGCCAGGACCCGGTCACGGTCCGCACCCGCCAGCGGGGCTCCGACCAGGAAGTCCTCCTCGACGCGCCCGCAGCCGACAGCGGTGCCGCGCGCAATCCAGCCCCGTCGGCGATTGAGGAGCGGGGTCTGGGGCAGAGCCCCAGGACGACGGCCCGCGGCCGGATCATCAGCCTCGGCCACGACACCGTGACCCTCGAACTGGACGGAGTCACCCACCGGTTCAGCCACGCCACCTCCCCGGAGGGGACCTGGCTCGGCCGCGACGCCGACTCCTGGCACCTCCAGCGGCACGACCCCGTCACCGCGGCCCTCAGCGGCCGCGGCCACGCCGGGGCCGACACGCTCGCCGCCCCGATGCCCGGCACCGTCACCGTGGTCAAGGTGGCCGTCGGCGACAAGGTGGCGGCCGGGCAGAGCCTGCTGGTGGTCGAGGCGATGAAGATGGAGCACGTCATCTCCGCCCCGCACGCCGGCACCGTCACCGAACTCGACGTCACCCCCGGCACGACGGTGGCCATGGACCAGGTCCTGGCCGTCGTCACCCCCGACGAGGACGCGGAGGCGGACGCGTGAACGGGCTGCCCATGACCGTCCCGGCGCCCGCCGGGCTCCCGCCGCGGGTGCGGATCCACGAGGTGGGCGCCCGGGACGGGCTCCAGAACGAGAAGACGGCCGTCCCCACCGAGGTGAAGGCCGAGTTCGTCCACCGGCTGGCCGCCGCCGGCCTGACCACGATCGAGGCCACCAGCTTCGTCCACCCCAAGTGGGTGCCGCAGCTGGCGGACGCCGAGCAGCTCTTCCCCCTGCTCTCCGACGTCCCGGCGGACCTCCCCGTCCTGGTGCCCAACGAGCGCGGCCTCGACCGCGCCCTGGCCCTCGGGGCCACCCGCATCGCGGTGTTCGGCTCGGCCACCGAGACCTTCGCCGCGCGCAACCTGAACCGTACGGTCGCCGAATCCCTGGCCATGTTCGAGCCCGTCGTGGGCCGGGCCAAGGAGGCCGGGGCGCACGTGCGCGGCTACCTGTCGATGTGCTTCGGCGATCCCTGGGAGGGCGCGGTCCCGGTCCACCAGGTGGTCCGCGTCGCCAAGGACCTGCTGGACCTGGGCTGTGACGAGCTGAGCCTCGGCGACACGATCGGCGTCGCCACCCCCGGCCACGTCCAGGCGCTGCTGGGCGAGCTGAACGCGGCCGGCGTGGGCACCGACCGGATCGGCGTGCACTTCCACGACACCTACGGCCAGGCCCTCTCCAACACCCTCGCCGCGCTCCAGCACGGCGTGACCACGGTCGACGCCTCCGCCGGCGGCCTCGGCGGCTGCCCGTACGCGAAGAGCGCCACCGGCAACCTGGCCACCGAGGACCTGGTGTGGATGCTCGACGGCCTCGGCATCGAGACCGGGGTCGACCTGGCCGCCCTCACCGCCACGAGCGTGTGGATGGCCGAACGGCTGGGACGTCCCAGCCCCTCCCGTACCGTCCGCGCCCTCTCCCACAAGGAGTAACGAAGCCATGCCCCTCGACCACCGGCTCACCCCCGAGCACGAGGAACTCCGCCGCACCGTCGAGGCGTTCGCGCACGACGTGGTGGCACCCAAGATCGGCGACCTGTACGAGCGCCACGAGTTCCCGTACGAGATCGTCCGCGAGATGGGCCGCATGGGCCTGTTCGGCCTGCCCTTCCCGGAGGAGTACGGCGGCATGGGCGGCGACTACCTCGCGCTCGGCATCGCCCTGGAGGAGCTGGCCCGCGTCGACTCCTCGGTGGCCATCACCCTGGAGGCGGGCGTCTCCCTGGGCGCCATGCCGCTCTACCTCTTCGGCACCGAGGAGCAGAAGCGGGAGTGGCTGCCGAAGCTGTGCTCCGGCGAGGTGCTCGGCGCGTTCGGCCTGACCGAGCCCGGCGCCGGCAGCGACGCGGGCGGCACCCGCACCACCGCCGTCCGCGACGGCGACGAGTGGGTGATCAACGGCTCCAAGTGCTTCATCACCAACTCCGGCACGGACATCACCGGTCTGGTCACGGTCACCGCGGTCACCGGCCGCAAGGCGGACGGCCGTCCGGAGATCTCCTCGATCATCGTCCCGTCCGGCACCCCCGGCTTCACGGTCGCCGCCCCGTACTCCAAGGTCGGCTGGAACTCCTCCGACACCCGCGAGCTGTCCTTCGACGAGGTCCGGGTGCCGGTCGCCAACCTGGTGGGCCAGGAGGGCCGCGGCTACGCCCAGTTCCTGCGGATCCTCGACGAGGGCCGCATCGCCATCGCGGCGCTGGCCACCGGCCTGGCGCAGGGCTGCGTGGACGAGTCGGTGAAGTACGCCAAGGAGCGCCAGGCCTTCGGCAAGCCGATCGGCGACAACCAGGCCATCCAGTTCAAGCTGGCCGACATGGAGACGCGCGCGCACATGGCCCGCCTCGGCTGGCGCGACGCGGCCTCGCGGCTGGTGGCGGGCGAGCCGTTCAAGAAGGAGGCGGCGATCGCCAAGCTGTACTCCTCCACGGTCGCCGTCGACAACGCGCGGGACGCCACGCAGATCCACGGCGGCTACGGGTTCATGAACGAGTACCCCGTGGCCCGTATGTGGCGGGACTCCAAGATCCTGGAGATCGGCGAGGGCACGAGCGAGGTCCAGCGCATGCTCATCGCCCGCGAACTGGGCTTCGCCGGCTGATTCCGGTCCCGCCCCGCACCACCCCGACGAACGGCCCGCGCCCCCGGCGCGGGCCGTTGCGCGTCCGTGCGCCCGTGCGCCCCCGGAAGAGGTTAGGGCCGCCTTACCGCTTTCGGCCAAGGTTAGGCTAACCTTCCCCCCGAACGCCCCACCCTCGCAGCCGCCCTGCACGCACGAAAGCGGACACCGACATGCCCAAGCCCAGCTCCCCCTTCCTCTCCCGCCGCGGACTCGTCGCGGCCGGCGGTGCCCTCGGCCTCGTCGCGGCGCTCACCGCGTGCGGCGGCACCGACAAGGCGAAGGACGGTGCGGGCGACAAGGGCGCCACCTCCGCGTCGGGCCCCTGGAGCTTCAAGGACGACCTGGGCAAGGAGGCCACCGCCAAGTCCACGCCCAAGAACATCGTGGCCTACACCGGCACCGCCGCCGCGCTGTCCGACTACGGCGTGCAGGTCAAGGGCGTCTTCGGCCCGACCAGGCTGGCGGACGGCAAGCCCGACCCGATGGCCGGCACGATGGACATCTCCAAGGTCGAGATCCTCGGCAACGTCTACGACGAGTTCAACGTCGAGAAGTACGCGGCCCTCAAGCCGGACCTCCTCGCCACCAACACCTGGGACGGCACGTACTGGTACGTCCCCGAGGCCTCCAAGGACAAGATCCTGAAGCTGGCCCCGGCCGCCGCGATCGGCGTCGGCGACAAGGTCTCCATGGACAAGGCCCTGGAGCGCACCGCCGACCTCGCCAAGTCCCTCGGCGCCGACCTCAACACCAGGAAGAGCGCCGACGCGAAGGCCCGTTTCGACGCCGCCTCCGCGAAGGTCCGCGAGGCCGTCAAGGCCAACCCGGGCGTCAAGGTCCTCGTCGGTTCCGGATCCGACCAGATGTTCTACGTCTCCACCGCGAAGACCTCCGCGGACCTGAAGTACTTCGAGTCCCTCGGCGTCGAGTTCGTCAACCCGGAGCAGGACAAGCTGGACCCGCAGGGCTTCTACGAGAGCCTCAGCTGGGAGAACGCCGGCAAGTACAAGGCCGACGTCATCCTCCTCGACAACCGCACCCAGGCCCTCCAGCCCGAGGCCCTGAAGGCCAAGCCGACCTGGAACGAGCTCCCCGCGGTCAAGGCCGGCCAGGTCGCACCGCGCGTGACCGAGCCGATCTACTCGTACGAGAAGTGCGCGCAGATCCTCGAGGACCTCGCGAAGACCATCCAGAACGCCAAGAAGCTCGGCTGACCCGGTAAGCCAAGGGGGGACCTCCGCATGACCGCCACCACCGCTTCCGACTCCGCCGCTCCCGCCGCGGTACCGGCCGCCGCGCACTTCCGGTTCTTCACCCTCGAAGTCCTGCGCACCCGCCGCCTCGGCCACTCCTTCCTGCGCGTGACCTTCGGCGGCGGGTCCCTCGCGGACTTCCGCTCGGGCGGCTACGACCAGAGCCTCTCGCTGTTCCTTCCGTGCGGCGACCAGGAGCACACCGAACTCCCCTCCACCGACGAGGACACCTGGTTCGGGGCCTGGCGCGCGATGCCGGACGAGGAGCGCCCGGTGATGCGCTCGTACACCGTGCGCGAGCAGCGGCGCACGGCCGGCGGGGCGGACGAGGTGGACATCGACTTCGTCCTGCACGGGGACTCCTCCCCGGCCTCCCGCTGGGCGGGGCGGGCCGTCACCGGCCGGCGGATCATGGCGATCGGCCCGGCCGTCGCGGAGAACAAGTCGGTCCGCTTCCAGCGGCCGGCCGGCACCGGCGCGGTGCTGATGTACGCGGACGAGACGGCCCTGCCGGCCGCCGCCGCGATCCTGGACCGGCTGCCCGCCGGGACCCGGGTGAAGGCCTGGTTCGAGGTACCGCACGCGGACGACCGGCTCGGCCTGCACACCCTCGCGGACACGGACATCACCTGGATCGTGCGCGAGAAGGCCGCGGGTGCGGCGGAGCGCGCGGAAAGGGTCCTGTCCGAGCTGCGCGCGGCGCAGCTCCCCGCCTCCGGGGCCCCGTACGCCTGGCTCGCGGGCGAGGCGGGGACGGTCAGGGCGGTACGGCGCCATCTGGTGCA
This sequence comes from Streptomyces sp. NPDC093801, assembly GCF_040701585.1. Taxonomy (NCBI): domain Bacteria; kingdom Bacillati; phylum Actinomycetota; class Actinomycetes; order Kitasatosporales; family Streptomycetaceae; genus Streptomyces; species Streptomyces sp. NPDC093801. Next base: position 9,640 of record NZ_JBFBDP010000013.1, read on the forward strand.
GGAACGTTCCGTCGACCGGCGGGCGGTGCGCTTCACCGGCTACTGGCGGCTCGGCGCGAGCGAGGAGCAGCTGCTCGCCGAGGCGTACGCGGGGCAGGCCCCGAGCGAGGACCCCGCGTCCGAGCTCTAGGCAACTCGCTTTACGCACAAGGTATTTGAGGAAGGGCCCCGGCATCAGCCGGGGCCCTTCCTCATTTGTGATCTAACTTAGGTTAGGCTAACCTAAATCTTGCACGCCACCCCCCGCATCCCTGCCCGGAGGAAAGTTGATGCGCTCGCATCTGCTGAACGAGACGACCGCGGACCTGTACCGGCGCACCGTCACCGAGGGCGTCGGCCGCATCGCCGCCAAACTCGCGACGACGCAGCGCCCCCACACCGGCATCTCCGTGGACGAACTCGCCCCGGTCATCGAGGGCATCGACCTCGACCGCCCGCTGGGCGACGCCGCCGCCGCCCTCGACGAGCTGGAGGACGTCTACCTGCGCGACGCCGTGTACTTCCACCACCCGCGCTACCTGGGCCACCTCAACTGCCCGGTCGTCATCCCGGCGGTGGTCGGCGAGGCCGTCCTGTCGGCCGTCAACTCCTCCCTCGACACCTGGGACCAGTCCATCGGCGGCACGCTCATCGAGCGCCGCCTCATCGACTGGACCGCCCGCCGCATCGGCCTCGGCGAGGGCGCGGACGGCATCTTCACCTCCGGCGGCAGCCAGTCGAACTTCCACGCGCTGCTCCTGGCCCGCGACGAGGCCTGCCGGATCGTCATGAAGCGGGCCCTGGACCGGGGCGCCGAGCTCACCAAGGCCGAGCTCCTCCCCAAACTGCGGATCTTCACCTCCGAGGCGAGCCACTTCAGCGTGCAGAAGTCGGCCGCCATGCTCGGCCTCGGCTACGAGGCGGTCATCGCGGTCCCCGTCGACCGCAGCCGCCGCATGGACACCTCCGTGCTCGCCCTGGAGCTGGAGGAGTGCGCCGCCGAGGGCCTCTTCCCGATGGCCGTCGTCGCCACCGCCGGCACCACCGACTTCGGGTCCATCGACCCGCTCCCCGAGATCGCCCGCCTGGCCTCCGAGCACTCCGCGTGGATGCACGTGGACGCCGCCTACGGCTGCGGACTGCTGGTCTCCCCCACCCGCCGGCACCTCCTCGACGGCATCGAGCACGCCGACTCGGTGACCGTGGACTACCACAAGTCCTTCTTCCAGCCCGTCAGTTCCAGCGCCATGCTGGTGCGCGACCGCGACACCCTCAAGCACGCCACCTACCACGCGGACTACCTCAACCCGCGCCGGATGGCCGAGGAGCGGATCCCGAACCAGGTCGACAAGTCCATCCAGACCACGCGCCGCTTCGACGCCCTCAAGCTCTGGATGACCCTGCGCATCATGGGCGCCGACGGGGTCGGTTCGCTCTTCGACGAGGTCGTCGGCCTCGCCGCCGCCGGCTGGGAGATCCTCGACGCCGACCCCCGCTTCGAGGTGGTCGTCAAGCCGCAGATCTCCACCCTGGTCTTCCGCTACGTCCCCGCCGCCGACGGCGACGGCCCGCGCCCCGAGCTCCTCGACGAGGCCCAGCTGCACGCCCGCAAGGCCCTGTTCGCCTCCGGCGAGGCCGTCGTCGCCGGAACCAAGGTCGACGGGAAGCAGTACCTGAAGTTCACCCTCCTCAACCCGCAGACCACGACGGCCGACATCACCGCCGTCCTCGACCTCGTCGCCGCACACGCCGAGCAGTTCCTGGGAGAGTCCCTTGCCGTCCACCACTGAGCCCTACGACTTCATCGGCATCGGCCTGGGCCCCTTCAACCTGGGACTCGCCTGCCTCACCGCGCCGATCGACGAGCTGAACGGCCTGTTCATCGAGTCGAAGCCGCACTTCGAGTGGCACGCCGGGATGTTCCTCGACGGCGCGCACCTGCAGACGCCGTTCATGTCGGACCTGGTCACCCTCGCCGACCCCACCTCGCCCTTCTCCTTCCTGAACTACCTGAAGGACAAGGACCGGCTGTACTCCTTCTACATCCGCGAGAACTTCTACCCGCTGCGCGCCGAGTACAACGACTACTGCCGCTGGGCCGCCGACCGGCTCGACAACGTCCGGTACTCCACCTCCGTCACCGAGGTCGCCCACGACGAGGCGGCCGGCCTCTACGCGGTGCACACGGACACCGGCGAAACGTTCCTGGCCCGCCGCCTGGTCCTCGGCACCGGCACCCCGCCGCACGTCCCCGCGTCCTGCGAGGGCCTCGGCGGCGACTTCCTCCACAACTCCACGTACATGGAGCACAAGGAAGCCCTGCAGAAGAAGAAGTCGATCACCCTGATCGGCTCGGGCCAGAGCGCCGCCGAGATCTACTACGACCTCCTCGCCGAGATCGACGTCCACGGCTACCAGCTCAACTGGGTGACCCGCTCCCCGCGCTTCTTCCCGCTGGAGTACACCAAGCTCACCCTGGAGATGACCTCCCCGGAGTACGTGGACTACTTCCACGCCCTCCCCGAGGAGACCCGCTACCGGCTGGAGACCCGGCAGAAGAACCTCTTCAAGGGCATCGACGGCGAACTGATCAACGCCATCTTCGACCTGCTCTACCAGAAGAAGATCACCATGCCGGGCCCGGTCCCCACGACCCTGCTCACCAACACCTCCCTGAACAGCACGGCGTACGACACCACCACCGGCACGTACACCCTCGGCCTGCGCCAGGAGGAGCAGGAGCGGGACTTCTCCCTCGCCACCGAGGGCCTGGTCCTCGCCACGGGCTACAAGTACCGCGTCCCGGAGTTCTTGGCCCCGGTCCGCGACCGCCTGAACTTCGACGGCCACGGCCGCCTCGACGCCGGCCGCAACTACGCCGTCGACGTCACGGGCCGCGGCGTCTACCTCCAGAACGGCACCACCCACAACCACTCGATCACCTCGCCCGACCTGGGCATGGCCGCGTACCGCAACGCGTACCTCGTCGGAGAGCTGCTCGGCCGCGAGTACTACAAGGTCGAGAAGTCCATCGCGTTCCAGCAGTTCGCGGCCCCGGAAGGCATGCACGCATGAGCACCACCGAGACCCTCTTCACCCGCACCGACCCCGCCCTCGGCACCTTCTCGATCCGGCCGCTCGACCCCTTCACGGACGCCGAGCTGCTGCACGGCTGGGTCACGCACCCGAAGGCCTCGTTCTGGATGATGCAGGACGCCACCCTCCCGGACGTCGAGCGCGAGTACGTGCGCATCACCACGCACGAGCACCACCACGCCTTCCTCGGCTTCCACGAGGGCCGCCCGGCCTTCCTGATGGAGAGCTACGACCCGGCGCACCTGGAGCTCGTCGGCCTCTACGACGCGCAGCCGGGCGACGTGGGCATGCACTTCCTCGTCGCCCCCACCGACACCCCGCTCTCCGGCTTCACCCGCGCGGTCATCACCACGGTCATGGCCGCCCTCTTCGCGGACCCGGCCACCGAGCGCGTCGTCGTCGAACCGGACGTCCGCAACAGGGCGGTCCACGCCCTCAACGAGGCCGTCGGCTTCGTCGCCGAAGGCCCCGTCACCAAGCCGGAGAAGGAGGCCCTCCTCAGCTTCTGCACCCGCGCGCAGTTCGAGGCGGCCACCGCCCTCACCACCGGGGGCTCGATATGAACCTCTCCGCCGACATCGCCCACCTCGCCCCCGGGCTGTGGACCCGCGCCAACCGCGCCCTGGTCCGCAAGGCCCTGGCGGAGTTCTCCCACGAACGCCTGCTGACCCCCGAGCCCCTGGGCGGGGACCGCTACGCGGTCCGCAGCGACGACGGCACGGTCGAGTACCGCTTCCGTGCCGTCCGCCACGCCCTGGACCACTGGTCGGTGGACGAGCGGTCCATAACCCGCCACCGCGACGGCACCGAGCTCGACCTCGACGCCCTGGACTTCCACATAGAACTCCGGGCCGCCCTCGGCCTGAGCGCGGAGGTCCTCCCGGTCTACCTGGAGGAGATCTCCTCCACCCTGGCCGGCACGGGCTACAAGTACACCAAGCCCCGGGTCTCCTCCGCCGTCCTCGCGAAGTCCTCCTTCCAGGACATCGAGACGGGCATGACGGAGGGCCACCCCTGCTTCGTGGCCAACAACGGCCGCCTGGGCTTCGGCGTGCACGAGTACCGCGCGTACGCCCCCGAGACCGCGAACCCCGTCCACCTGGTCTGGGTCGCGGCCCGCAAGGACGTCTCCACCTTCACGGCGGGCGCGGGCCTGGACCACGACACGTTCCTGCGCGAGGAGCTGGGCGAAGCCGCCGTCGCCGGCTTCTCGGCGAAGCTGACGGCCCTCGGCCTCGACCCGGCGGACTACCACTTCCTGCCCGTCCACCCCTGGCAGTGGTGGAACAAGACGACGGTCACCTTCGCCGCCGAGATCGCCAACCGCCGCCTGGTCCTCCTGGGCGAGGGCGAGGACGCCTACCTGGCCCAGCAGTCGATCCGCACCTTCTTCAACACCACGACGCCCACGAAGCACTACGTGAAGACGGCCATCTCCGTCCTCAACATGGGCTTCATGCGCGGGCTGTCGGCCGCCTACATGGAGGCCACCCCGGCCATCAACGACTGGCTCCACCAGCTGATCGAGGGGGACGAGGTCCTCCGGTCGGTCGACTTCTCGATCATCCGCGAGCGCGCGGCCATCGGCTACCACCACCGCCAGTACGAGCGCGCGACGGACCGCTACTCCCCGTACCGCAAGATGCTGGCCGCCCTGTGGCGCGAGTCCCCGGTCGACTCCCTGCGCGAGGGCGAGCGCCTGGCCACGATGGCCTCGCTCCTCCACGTGGACGAGGACGGCAAGTCCTTCGTCGGCGCCCTCATCGCCGAATCGGGCCTCACCCCCGCCGAGTGGCTGAAGCCCTACCTCCGCGCCTACCTCCTCCCCCTCCTGCACTGCTTCTACCAGTACGACCTCGCCTACATGCCGCACGGCGAGAACACGATCCTGGTGATCAAGGACGGGGTGGTCCAGCGGGCGATCTTCAAGGACATCGCCGAGGAGATCGTGGTCATGGACCCGGACGCGGTCCTCCCCCCGGCCGTCGAGCGGATCCGCGCCGACGTCCCGGAGGACATGAAGCTCCTGTCGATCTTCACGGACGTCTTCGACTGCTTCTTCCGCTTCCTGAACTCGATCCTGGTGACGGAGGGCATCTGCACCGAGGAGGTCTTCTGGCGGGCGGTGGCGGACTGCGCCCACGACTACCAGGACTCCGTCCCCGCCCTGGTGGACCGCTTCGCCCGCTACGACCTCTTCGCACCCGAGTTCCAGCTCTCCTGCCTGAACCGCCTCCAGCTGCGCAACAACAAGCAGATGGTCGACCTGACCGACCCGTCCGCGGCCCTCCAGCTGATCGGCACCCTCGAGAACCCCGTCGCGCCCTTCGCCGTGCGACGGTGATCAAGGGAGGGGCGCGGCTTCGACACGGTCCCTCGAAGCCGCGCCCCTTCTTCCCGGCCTCCTGCACCCCGGCTCGCCGCGCGCACCGGCCGGGCCGGGCCCACGCTGGGGTCTCGCCCGGCTCCTCGGACGACCCCGAGCAGGACTTCTCGCCGCGACAGCTGCTCGCGCATTCCTTCCGGCACGGGCCGCGGTTCGAGCCGGGCGCCCGCTTCGACCACTCCAATACCAACCCGGCTCGGCCTGGTCGTGGAGAAGCTCACGGGCCGCCCGCTCCACGAGGTCGTCACCCGGGACGTCCTGGGACCGGCGGGCCTGCGCTCCACGGCCTTCCCCACGGGTTCCGCGCCGCCCGCCCCGTACGCGCACGGCTACACCGACCAGACGGCCTCGGGCCGGACCGAGGACGCGACCGGCTGGAACCCCTCCTGGGCCTGGGCGGCGGGCGCGATGGTCTCCGACCTCGACGACCTCCGCAGCTGGGCCCGCACCCGGGCCACCGGCAGCTCGCGCCGCGCACGGGATGAGCCCGCCCGCTACGGCCACGGCACCTCCGGCGCGCGGAAGTAGGCGATGTCCTGGGCGTCCAGGCGGGGGCCCTGGGCGGCCAGGCGCAGGCGGTGGGCGCTCCAGTCGAGGGCGGCGGCCGGGGACCAGGCGAGTTCCGCCAGGCTGAGGAGGCGGGGGAAGGCCATCAGCTCCCAGTCGGAGCGGGTGGAGATGGTCTCCGTCCAGAGGGGGGCCTCCACCCCCAGGACCGCGGATTCGGGGACGCCGGGGAGGTAGGTGCCCGGGTTCCAGGAGTAGGCGCGCGGGGCGGGGACGTAGCCGGCCCAGGCCAGGCCGGGCTTGGTCCGCTCGTCGTACTTCATGTCGAGGTAGGCGTGGTCCGCCGGGGAGAGGACGAGGGGGTGGCCCGCCTTGGCGGCGCCGGCCACGGCCGCCTTCTCCGCCGCCGACGTCCTGTCGTGGCCCCAGTACTGGAGGACCGCTCCCGGGGCCGGGCGGGCGGAGGCCAGCTGGTGCCAGGCCATCACCTTCTTGCCGTGCCGGGCCACCACCGCCTGGGCGCGGTCCATGAAGGCCGCGTAGTCCGCCGCCGGGGTGGAGTGGGCCTCGTCGCCGCCGATGTGGAGGTAGGGGCCGGGGGTGAGGGCGGCGAGTTCCCCGAGGACGTCGTCGACGAACTCGTAGGTGCGCTCCTTGCCCACGCACAGGGAGCTGAAGCCGACCTTGGTGCCGGTGTAGCGCTCCGGAGCCCTGCCGTCGCAGGTGAGCTCGCCGTAGGAGGCCTGGGCGGCGTTGACGTGGCCCGGCATGTCGATCTCCGGGACGACGGTGACGTAGCGGTCCGCCGCGTAGCCGACCAGGTCCCGGTACTCGTCCTTGGTCCAGGAGCCGCCGGGGCCCCCGCCGACCTCGCTCGCGCCGCCGTACGCGGCGAGGCGGGGCCAGGAGTCGACGGCGATCCGCCAGCCCTGGTCGTCGGTGAGGTGCACGTGCAGGGTGTTCATCTTGTACTGGGCGAGCTGGTCGACGTAGCGCTTGGCCTGCTCCACCGGGAAGTGGTGGCGGGCGACGTCGATCATCGCCCCGCGGTAGGCGAAGCGGGGGGTGTCCGCCACCGTCCCGCCCGGGACCGTCCCCGCTCCCCGCGCCGGCAGCAGCTGGCGCAGCGTCTGGCCCGCGTGGAAGAGGCCCGCCGGGGTCCGGGCGGTGAGGGTCACGCCGGTGGGGGTGGTCCGGAGCCGGTAGCCCTCCTCCCCGAGCTCCCCGGCCCCGCCGTCGAGCCGCAGCCGGACCCCGTCGCCGTCTTCGCCGCCCTCGCCGTCCACCACCGGCAGCGGCAGCCCGGTCGGCCCGCGCAGCTGCTCCGCGAGGAGCTCGCCGACCCGCCGGACCTCCTCCGGTGCGCCCGGGCCGCCGGTGCGCACGACGGTGCCCGCCCCGAAGGCGTACCCGGGGCCCTCGGGCCGCACGGAGGCCGGGGCCGGCAGGAGCCGCTCGAACGGGGAGAGGGGGGCGGAGGCGGCGGCCGGCTTGGCGTCGTCGCCGTGCGCCGCGGTGCAGGAGACGGGGGCGGTGAGGAGCAGGAGGGCGCAGAGGGCGCCGGGTGTGCGGCGCGGTACTCGCAGGACTCTCATGCGCCCAGGTATAGGCCCAACGCCCGCCCCGCGGGGCCCACATACCGGTGGGAGAATCCCCGGATGGCGGAAATCATCCAGAAGGACGGTACGTGGACCTTCGACGGGGACGCGGTGCGCATCGTGCCGGGCCGCGACAAGGGGGTGGGGCTGCTGCGGCAGCAGCTCGGTGAGGTGGTCGTGCCGTTGCGGGCGATCGGGGGGATCAGCCACGAGCCCGGGCGCAAGGCGGGCCGGCTGCGGCTGCGGGTGCGCGACGGCGCGGATCCGCTGCTCCAGGTGACGGGCGGGCGGCTGCCGGAGCAGTCGGATCCGTACCGGCTGACCGTGGAGCCGGACCGGACGGGGGTGGCGGAGTACTTCGTCGACGAGGTGCGCAACGCGCTGCTGCTGGACGGGGTGGACCCGGGTCCGTCGGACGCGTACCTGCTGCCGGGCCCGGCGGTGCCGATCTCGGTCGCGGCGGGCGGCGGGAGCGCGGCCTTCGACGGCGACCGGGTGGTGCTGGACTGGAACTGGACCACCGAGGAGGCGAAGGCGTCCGGGGGTCCGCGCGAGTTCCGGGTCGGGGACGTGCGGGCCGTCGAGTGGGCCCCGTCGAAGGGGCTGGAGAACGGCTGGCTGCGCTTCACCCTGGCGGGCGCCCCGCCGGCGCCGGCGCCCAAGTACGACCCCTGCACCGTGGAGCTCTTCGGGTTCAAGAAGGACCCCCTGATGGCGCTGGTCGCGGCGGCGGTCGCGGTACGGATGCCCCACCCGGCGGCCCCGGCCCCCGCTCCGGCGGCCCCCGCCGCCCTCCCCCTCGCGGAGTCGGCCCCGGCCCTGGCGGGCGAGCCGGCGGACCACGACACCCTGCTGCGGCGCCTGCGCGAGCTGGGGGAACTGCACCGGAACGGGATCCTCACGGCCGAGGAGTTCTCGGCGGCGAAGGCTGCCATTTTGGGTGGTTTCTAACCAAACGAGACCGGAATCACCTGTTCCTTGGTCCAGACCAGCATGATCCTGCCCGATTCCGGGCAGGATCTTTGCGTTTCTGCCCCTGGGCCGTCAATATCTACTGGTGCTCGACCGCCGACCGTCGCATGACGAACTCGTCGACCACCTGGTTCGCACCACCGCGCTGCAGCGCGGCGAGGCCTCCCGGGTGGTGCTCGACGTGCTCGCGTACTTCGACGAGACGACCGAGGAGTTCGTCCGTCGCCGCCACCGCGAGCTGCAGTCCGGCGGAGCGGTCAACGCGGAGATCTTCGAGCGGATCGCGGCGGAACTGCCGCACCGCGCCGTGGCGCCTCCGGAGCTCTCGCTCCGGCAGCTGCGCCGCATCGTCTACGGCTGAGGCGCCGCATCGTCTCCAGCCGGGACGGCCCCGCACGGGGCCGGTACGCGTCCGGGCACGGACACCGAACTTCAGGAGGGGCAACACCGTATGTGCGGAATCGTCGGTTACATCGGCAAGCGCGACGTGGCACCACTGCTGCTGGAGGGCCTCCAGCGGCTCGAATACCGCGGCTACGACTCGGCGGGCATCGTCGTCAACAGCCCGAAGTCGGCGGCCCTGAAGGTCGTCAAGGCCAAGGGCCGGGTCCGTGACCTGGAGTCCCGCGTCCCCAAGCGCTTCGCCGGCACCACCGGCATCGCCCACACCCGCTGGGCCACCCACGGCGCGCCGAGCGACATCAACTCGCACCCGCACCTCGACGCCGAGAACAAGGTCGCGGTCGTCCACAACGGCATCGTCGACAACGCCGCCGAGCTCCGCGCCAAGCTGGAGGCCGACGGTGTGGTCTTCGTCTCCGAGACCGACACCGAGGTGCTCGTCCACCTGATCGCCCGCTCCCAGGCCGTCACCCTGGAGGAGAAGGTCCGCGAGGCGCTCAAGGTCGTCGAGGGCACCTACGGCATCGCCGTCATGCACGCCGACTTCGCCGACCGCATCGTCGTCGCCCGCAACGGCTCCCCGGTGGTCCTCGGCATCGGCGAGAAGGAGATGTTCGTCGCCTCGGACGTCGCCGCGCTCGTCGCCCACACCCGCCAGGTCGTCACCCTCGACGACGGCGAGATGGCCACCCTGAAGGCCGACGACTTCCGCACCTACACCACCAGTGGTACGACGACCACCGCCACGCCCGAGACCGTGGAGTGGGAGGCCGCCTCCTACGACATGGGCGGCCACGACACGTACATGCACAAGGAGATCTCCGAGCAGCCCGACGCGGTCGACCGCGTGCTGCGCGGCCGGATCGACGACCGCTTCTCCACCGTGCACCTGGGCGGCCTGAACCTGGACCCGCGCGAGGCGCGCGGCATCCGCCGGGTCAAGATCCTCGGCTGCGGCACCTCGTACCACGCGGGCATGATCGGCGCGGGCCTCATCGAGAGCCTCGCCCGGATCCCCGCCGACGCCGAGCCGGCCTCCGAGTTCCGCTACCGCAACCCGGTCGTGGACCCCGACACCCTGTACATCGCCGTCTCCCAGTCCGGTGAGACCTACGACGTGCTCGCGGCGGTCCAGGAGCTCAAGCGCAAGGGCGCCCGCGTCCTCGGCGTGGTCAACGTGGTCGGTTCCGCCATCGCCCGCGAGGCCGACGGCGGCGTGTACGTGCACGCCGGCCCCGAGGTCTGCGTCGTGTCCACCAAGTGCTTCACGAACACCGTCACCGCCTTCGCCCTGCTCGCCCTGCACCTGGGCCGCATCCGCGACCTGTCCGTCGCCGACGGCAAGCGGATCATCGAGGGCCTGCGCAAGCTCCCCGGCCAGATCCAGGAGATCCTGGAGGGCGAGGAGGACATCAAGAAGCTGGCGGCCGAGTACGCCGAAGCCAAGTCGATGATGTTCATCGGCCGGGTGCGCGGCTACCCGGTGGCCCTGGAGGCCTCCCTCAAGCTGAAGGAGATCTCCTACATCCACGCCGAGGCCTACCCGGCCTCCGAGCTCAAGCACGGCCCCCTCGCGCTCATCGAGCCGGCGATGCCGACGGTCGCGATCGTCCCGGACGACGACCTGCTGGAGAAGAACCGCGCGGCGCTGGAGGAGATCAAGGCCCGCAGCGGCCGGATCCTGGCGGTCGCCCACCGGACGCAGGAGAAGGCCGACCACACGATCCTCGTGCCCAAGAACGAGGACGAGCTGGACCCGATCCTGATGGGCATCCCGCTCCAGCTGCTGGCGTACCACACCGCCCTGGCCCTGGGCCGGGACATCGACAAGCCGCGCAACCTGGCCAAGTCGGTCACGGTCGAGTAGCAGCCGCACCACAGGCGCAGGACGGCCCCCGGGGATCCCCCGGGGGCCGTTCCCCCTTTCCGCCTTCCGCCCTTTCCGCCTTCCGCCCTTTCCGCCTTCCGCCTTCCCGCACTCCCCCGAGACTCCCCCGAACGAGGTACCCCCATGACCGAGCCCGGCCGCTTCGAGGAACTGATGGCCGAGGCCACGGCCGCCACCGGCCGCTTCGGCCACCGCGAGCACGTCCACCTGACCTGGCTGGCGGTGCGCGCCCACGGCCCGGCGGCGGCGGTGGACCTGGTCGGCGAGGGGATCCTGGCGACCGCGACCCGGGCGGGGGTGCCCGGCAAGTTCCACGCGACCCTCACCCGCGCCTGGGTGGAGCTCGTCGCCCACCGCCACGGCGGGGGCGAACCCGCCGGGGACTTCGATGAGTTCGCCGCCCGCAACCCCGAGCTCCTGGACAAGGACCTGCCGGGGCGCTTCTACAGCGCGGCCGCCCTGGCCTCGCCGGAGGCGAAGGCCGCCTGGACCGAACCCGACCTGGCCCCCTTCCCCTGGCAGGACCGCGGCTGAAGCGCGCCGCAGCCCGGCACACGACAGGGGCGCCACCGGTGACTCCGGTGGCGCCCCTGCCCGTCGTGCCCGTGCTCCGGGCGGGCGTTCAGCCCGCGGCGACCGCTCCGCGGCCGGCCGGCCTGCCGAAGGCCATCGGCCAGTGGGCCAGCGCGGCGGTGGCCCCGTACCAGGCCAGCAGCCCGGACACGGCCGCGACCCAGCCGCCCGCCTTGGCCAGGCCCGCGCTGTCCGCGAAGGAGGCCGTGGCCAGCAGGACGAGGGCGAGGGTGAGCAGACCGTAGACGCCCTGGCCGAACGGACCGCTCGCGGCGGCGAGCGTGAGGGTCAGCGCGAGCATCGCGAAGAGGACCAGAAACGTTCCGGCCGCCTCGCCGGACACCGCGGTACCCGCACCCTTGGCCCAGGTGAACCAGAAGACGCCCAGGCCCGCGAAGGCGGTGCCGTTGAACCCGTTGCCGCCCCGGTACTCCAGGAGGCCGAGGAGGAAGAGGGCCGCGCCGCCGACGTACATCGCGAGCGACACGGAGTCGGCAGCGGTGACACCGTCGAGGACGCCGGTGTGGCCGATACCGAACGCGAGAAGGGTGAGGCCCAGGGCGATGTTCCCCAGGGTCGAAGTCGAGGCCGTGCTTCCCGCAGAGACACCGTTGTCCACGGCGGGCTCCCTTCGATCTGCAGTTGTTGCTGCGTCCCAGCAGCATTTATCTACCCTTTACAGGGGTTCACAACCGCACAACCGGAATACAGGGGGTCACGGAATGACAACGACCGGTCGCTGTGCGCGCTTGGCCAGACGCCCCGCGACCGAGCCGAAGATCCGGCCCACGATGCCGTGGGTGGAGCCCACCACGATGGCGTCCGCCGAGTACTCCCGGCCGACCTCCTCCAGCTCGTGGCAGATGTCCCCGCCCCGCTCGACCAGGATCCACGGCACCTCGGACAGGTAGTCCGCGCAGGCCAGCTCCAGGCCCAGCACCTCGGTGCGGTGGTCCGGCACGTCCACGAAGACCGGCGGCTCGCAGCCCGCCCACACCGTGGTGGGGAGCCGGTTCGCCACGTGCACGATGATCAGGCCGGAGCCGGAGCGCCGGGCCATGCCGATCGCGTAGGCGAGGGCGCGCTCACTGGACGTGGAGCCGTCGAAGCCGACCACCACTCCGTGCCGGAAGGCCGGGTCGCAGGGCAGGCGTGTCTGTTCCACCGCGCGCAGGTCGCTCGATACGGAATCGGCGAGGTGCTTGCGCTTGCGGTCCGCGGGTTCGAAGAATTCGTGACCGGCCATGGATGTCTCGGCGAAGAGTCCTCGGGGGAAGCGACAGGGGCGGTTGCGGCGACTCGGGCTTTCTGACGACGACGCGGGCGTTTCGGCGACGCTGCGTGACGGAGTTCTGTCCTGGAAGCATCTTTCCAAGCCCTTACCCATCAGGGTACGGCGACACTCCCGTCCTGCACAGGGCATGCCGCCCTTGGAGAGCGTCCAAGGGAGCATGCCGGAGAGGAGCCCCCTTGGCAATGGCCGCTGTCCCCTACAGCCAGTGACGGATGACCCCCGCGCCACCCGTGCGCGCAGTGACCGGCACCTGTGCACGGGCGTTGGACAGGCGTCCGACCGTCCAGGAAGAGCCCGCAGGGAGTACGCCGTGCCAGGCCATCCGGTTCACCCCGTCCAGCCCGTCCAGCCCGCTCCGCCGACGCAGTACGCCCCGTCCGCCCGGCCCCCCCACCTCCCGCCGGGCCGCTCCCGGCTTCACCCGTCCGTGGGGTCCGCCGCGGGACGTCCGCATGACGACCCCGCGGGTGACGTGGTGCGCTGGGCGGCCTTCAGCTGCCTGCTCGTGCCCGTCGTCCTGGTGGTCTACGGGACCTCGTACGGCGGGGCCGCCGTGGCGACCCTGGGGCTGGCGGCCGTCACCGCGGCCTGCCGGGTGCTGCTGCGACACTCGGAGAAGGCCGGACGGGCCGCCGCCCGGGTGCGGCCGGAGGAGCAGCCTCCGCACGGACACCGGGGCCGGCACTCCCGCAGCGGGTCCGGCGCGCACCGCGGCTGCCACGGCTCCCCGGGCCCCTCCCCTCACGACTGACCGATTCGCACGTACACACCCGGTTGTTTTCAGCCAACTTCCGGACTGGACGCTTCCCTTGCCGGAATGTCCCCCCAACCCCCCCACCACCAGCGACGACAGAGCGAAGGGGGCGAAAACACCCCATGGGTACTGGCCACGACCGGATCGTGAGGTTCCCGTACGGGTAGCGGAGTGGAACGCTTCCTGATCGAATGCTTTTCGCCAAGTTGCCAAGTCGACATAGCGGTGCGTGCTGAACTTGTCACGCCGACACCACGGGACGCAGTAGATTCGATCATGTATTTACGGCGGGGGATCCACGTGCAAGGCCGAGGGGAAACGTGCAGGTGCGACCAGACCAAGGAGTCGCGACACCCAAGGGGGGCTTAGCGCCATGAGCCAGGATTCCACCGCAGTCATCGCCGACGCGGGCAGGAAGCTCGCGGGGCGTCGCCGCAGAGAGATCGTCGCCGTGCTGCTGTTCAGCGGCGGGCCGATCTTCGAGAGTTCCATTCCGCTGTCCGTGTTCGGCATCGACCGCCAGGACGCCGGAGTGCCGCGCTACCGACTGCTCGTGTGCGCCGGGGAGGACGGTCCGCTGCGGACCACCGGCGGACTCGAACTGACCGCGCCGTACGGGCTGGAGGCCATCGCCCGGGCGGGCACGGTCGTCGTCCCCGCCTGGCGCTCCATCACCTCCCCGCCGCCGCCGGAGGCGCTCGACGCCCTGCGGCTGGCGCACGAGGAGGGCGCCCGGATCGTCGGCCTGTGCACGGGGGCGTTCGTGCTCGCCGCCGCCGGGCTGCTGGACGGCCGGCCCGCGACGACGCACTGGATGTACGCGCCGACGCTGGCCAAGCGCTACCCGTCCGTCCACGTCGACCCGCGCGAGCTCTTCGTCGACGACGGCGACGTGCTGACGTCCGCCGGCACCGCGGCCGGAATCGACCTGTGCCTCCACATCGTGCGCACGGACCACGGCAGCGAGGCGGCGGGGGCACTGGCCCGCCGGCTCGTCGTCCCGCCGCGCCGCACCGGCGGCCAGGAGCGCTACCTCGACCGGTCGCTGCCCGAGGAGATCGGCGCCGACCCGCTCGCCGAGGTCGTGGCCTGGGCCCTGGAGCACCTCCACGAGCAGTTCGACGTGGAGACGCTGGCCGCCCGCGCCTACATGAGCAGGCGCACCTTCGACCGGCGGTTCCGCTCGCTCACCGGCAGCGCGCCGCTCCAGTGGCTGATCACCCAGCGGGTGCTCCAGGCACAGCGGCTGCTGGAGACCTCCGACTACTCGGTCGACGAGGTCGCCGGACGCTGCGGCTTCCGCTCCCCGGTCGCCCTGCGCGGGCACTTCCGCCGGCAGCTGGGGTCCTCCCCGGCCGCCTACCGCTCCGCCTACCGGGCGCGCCGGCCGCAGGCCGACGTGTCGCCCGTGTCGGAGATCTCGGGGACCCCGCTGCCGCACCAGCGCACCCCGCAGCCCCAGCGGGCCGCGGCGGCCCTGGCCGCCTCCGGTCCGAGCGTGACGGAGCTGTACGCCCCGGGCCGGGCGCTGCGCGAGCACGCGTAGCCACCGCCCGGACGTCCGCGAGACGCACGACGAAGGCCCCCCGCACCGGCAGGACACCACGGCGGGGGGCCTTCGGCATAAGGTGGGACGCATGAACGATCGCATGGTGTGGATCGACTGCGAGATGACCGGGCTCTCGTTGACGGACGACGCACTTATCGAGGTGGCCGCGCTGGTCACCGACTCGGAGCTCAACGTGCTCGGCGAAGGCGTGGACATCGTGATCCGCCCGCCGGACGCGGCCCTGGAGAACATGCCGGACGTGGTGCGCGAGATGCACACCGCCTCCGGCCTGCTCGACGAGCTGGCCGCCGGCACGACCCTGGCCGACGCCGAGGCGCAGGTCCTGGCGTACGTGCGCGAGCACGTCAAGGAGCCGCGCAAGGCCCCGCTGTGCGGGAACTCCGTCGGCACCGACCGCGGCTTCCTGTCGCGCGACATGCCCGCGCTGGAGGCCCACCTGCACTACCGGATCGTGGACGTGTCATCGGTCAAGGAGCTGGCGCGCCGCTGGTACCCGCGGGCCTACTTCAACAGCCCGCCGAAGAACGGCAACCACCGGGCGCTCGCGGACATCAAGGAGTCCATCGCCGAGCTGCGGTACTACCGCGAGGCGGTCTTCGTGCCGCAGCCGGGACCCGACTCGGACACGGCCAAGGCCATCGCCGCCAAGCACGTGGTAGCCGGCGAGTAGGACCGCCGCGGGAGCCGCCGGAGGGGTGCGGGGAAAGGGGGGAGCGAGCACCCTCCCGGACCCTGTACCCTTTTCTTCGGCCGGTCGTTCCCCGACCGGACATGGTGGGTGTAGCTCAGTTGGTAGAGCACCTGGTTGTGGTCCAGGTGGCCGCGGGTTCGAGTCCCGTCACTCACCCTGTGGGAAGGCCCCGGTTCGCGCGAGCGAGCCGGGGCCTTCCGCGTTCTCCGGGTCCGGCGGGGTCCCCGGGCCGGAATTCCCGGGCCGGCGTCCCCGGCGACCGCGACCACGACCGCGACCACGACGGCATCGGCGAGGCCGGCACCGTCGCCGCCGCCTTCTGGCCGGGCCAGGCCCTCGGCGGCCCGGTGATCGGCCGGCTCGCCGGCCGGCGCGGCGGGCGGACGGGCCCGGGCGGTGCGCGCCGGTCGGGATCCGGAAGGGGGACGGCCTAGGCGAGGGTGCGGACCTCGGAGAGGATCTCCGCCAGTTCCTCCCCCGTCGTGACCGGGCCGATCTCGACCTCGGCGTGGAACCGGCTGAACAGGTCCCAGGTCAGCAGCGGCACCTGGGCGCTGTCCTGGACGTCGAAGACGATCCAGCAGGAGCGCACGCCCTCGTGGAGGCCGAAGTAGGCCGCCTCCGGCCGGACCCGGTCCATGAACTTCCTCATGGCCTGGACCAGCGCCCCGGTCTTGATGCCCTCGTTGGCGGCGGCCGTGTCCAGGTGGGCCCTGAGCATGACTCTCACGTGTGGCTCCCTCCGTCACAGCCACCCTCCGCACGGGCCGGGGGCGCGGCAACATCTGCGCCCCCGTCCGGGCGGGGTCAGGAGGAGGGGCGGGCCGTCCGGACGTGGAAATTGAACTCCGCGTGCCCCAGGGAGCCCATCAGGCGCAGCCACAGCGGCAGGAGCATCTCCGTGCCCCGTGCGGTCTCGATGCCGCCGAGGTCGATGATCGACGCGTCGGGCCAGCCGAAGGAGCTCAGCAGGCCGTGGACGGCCTTCTTCGCGTCGGCGTCGTCGCCGGAGAGGAAGACGGAGTGCTCGCCGGGGACCCGGGCGGGATCGACCATGATCTGGCAGTTCATGGTGTTGAGCGTCTTGACCACCCGCAGCTGCGGGAAGGTGCGCTGGATCAGCTCGCCGAGGCTGTCGTCGTCGACCGGGTCCAGGCGCGGCGGGAAGCCGTGGGAGAAGTCCAGCGGGTTGGCGATGTCGATGAGGACCTTGCCGTCGAGGTGGGCGGCGTCCGCCTCCCTCAGGGCCTCGACGCTGACCTGCCCGCCGGTGGCGTTGACCAGCGTCTCGCCGTGCCGCGCGGCCTCCGGGAAGGGGGCCAGGCCGATCGAGGGGTGGGCCTCCTGCCATTCGGCGTACTCCGCCCGGTCCAGGGTGGCCCGCGGGTCGCGGGTGCCGATGACCACCTCGTGGCCCAGCGAGGCCAGGCGGTCGGCCACCGTGCGGCCGACGATGCCGGTGCCGAGAACTGCGTAACGCATGCGGATGTCCAATCGGGAGGGATGTGGCACGTGCCGTGCGCGGGGTGCGGCCGGGCGGTCGGCCGGTGCCCAACGGCCCCCAACCGGCGCGGACCGTACGGTATTCCACGGGCGCGGCTTCCGGCTCGCTCCCTCACCCGGTCGGGTCGGTGCGCTCTCCCCGGCGCCTGCTGCGGGTGCGCCGGGCGCGGCGGCCGCCCGGGCCGCGCCCGCCGCGCCGGCCCCGGTCGTCCAGAGCGAGCCACACCCGTACCTCGCTGCCCCCGAGCACCGAGCGCCCCAGGCGCACGTCGCCGCCCGTCGACTCCGCGACCCGGCGCACGATGTCCAGGCCGAGCCCCGTGGAGCCGTCGCGGGCGCCGTCGTTGCCGCGCCTCAGGGCCGCGTCCGGGTCGGCGATGCCGGGGCCCGCGTCCGAGACGAGGACGATGACGGCGTCCCCCGCGTCGTGCACGTCGACCGCGAAGGGGGTGCCCTCGGGGGTGTGCCGGAAGACGTTGCCGAGCAGGGCGTCGAGGGCGGCCGCCAGCTCGGGCCGGGCCACCGGGACCCGTACGGTGCGGTCCACGCCCGCGAGCCTGACCTCGCGGCCCTCGTCCTCCGCGAGCGCCGACCAGAAGGCCATCCGGTCGCGGATCACCTCGGAGGCGTCACAGCCGGCGGTGGCCGCCGCAGCGGCGGCCGGGCGCTGCTCGCGGGCCGTGCGGATGATCGTGTCGACCTCCCGCTCCAGCTGCTCCACCGCCGCCCGGGTGTGCTCGGCGGCCGGGCCGTCGCCGAGCGAGGCCGCGTTGAGCCGCAGCACGGTCAGCGGGGTGCGCAGCCGGTGCGAGAGGTCGGCGGCGAGCTCCCGCTCGTTGGCGAGGAGTTCGACCACCTGGTCGGCCATCGAGTTGAACGCGACGGCCGCCGACCGGAGTTCCTTCGGACCGTCCTCGGGCACCCGGGCCCCGAGCCGGCCCTCGCCCAGCTGGTGCGCGGCGTCCGCGAGCCGTTCGGCCGGCCGCACGAGGCGGGCTCCGAGCCGGTCGGCGACCGCCACGGAGCCGACGACCAGGGCGAGGCCGACGCCGGCGAGGACCAGCCAGGCGGTGGCGACCCCGTTGCTGACCTCGCTCTCCGGTACGTAGATCTCGATGACGGCTATGTCCCCGGAGCCGAGGGCGATGGGCTGGAGCAGGGCGGAGCCCCCTCCGGCGGCCTTCGCGGTGGTGGCCCGTCCCATGGAGCGGGTCTCCGCCACCGCGTGCGCGCCCGCCCAGCCGTCGCCGATGTCCACGGGGGCGGCGCCGGCCATCGCGGGGACGTGGACGGCCATCCGCCGGGCGGCGCCCATCTCGGTGGACTCGACGGCCTTGCGCAGCTGCACCGGGTCGGTGGTGATGGACAGGGTGGGGCCCATGGTGGCGGCCTGCCGCTCAGCGTTGGAGAAGGCCCGGTCGCTGGCCATCTCCTGCACCACCAGCCCCAGCGGCACCGCGAAGGCCACGACCACCATGGTGGTGACGGCAAGGCAGACCTTGACCAGCGCCCACCTCACCGCTGTCGGCCCGCCCTGTCGCGGCAGCGGCTGGTGTCCCGGCCGCCCGCGCGGCGCAACGGTGCGGCCATCGCGCTCGTCCGCGGCCCGGCGGCCGCGCGTGCGACGCTCACAGCGGCGGCTCCAGCTTCACCCCGACACCCCGCAGCGTGTGCAGGTACCGGGGCCGGGCGGCGGTCTCGCCGAGTTTGCGGCGGAGCCAGGAGAGGTGCACGTCGATGGTCTGGTCGTCCCCGTACGACTGCTGCCAGACCTCGGCGAGCAGCTCGCGCCGGGCCACGACCACGCCCGGCCGGCCGGCGAGGAAGGCCAGCAGGTCGAACTCCCGCCGGGTGAGGTCGAGTACGGCCCCGTCCAGCTCGGCCTGGCGGCGCAGCGGGTCGATGGCGAGCCCGCCGACGTGCAGGACGCGCGGGGGCGGTTCGGCCGCCGCGGCCTGGGAGCGGCGCAGGACGGCGGCCATCCGGGCGGAGAGGTGCTCGACGGAGAAGGGCTTGGTGAGGTAGTCGTCGGCGCCGTCGTTGAGCAGCCGGACGATCTCCGCCTCGTCGTCGCGGGCGGTGGCGATGATGACCGGCACGTCGGTGATGCCGCGCAGCATCTTCAGCGCCTCGGAGCCGTCGAGGTCGGGCAGTCCGAGGTCGAGGATGACCACGTCGAACCGGTGGTGGGCGACCTCGCGCAGGGCCTCCAGGGCCGTGCCCACGCTCCGTACGGTGTGGGCGGCCTCGGTCAGGTGCCGGATCAGGGCGGAACGTACGAACTGGTCGTCCTCGACCACGAGCACACTAGCCATGGGCGCACGGTAGTCCATCCGGGCGACCCCGGGAGGTGCCGGGACTGCTCTGTGACGTGTGGTGCAGTATGTGCCCTGATGCGACGAGGACTTGTACATGCCATGGCCTGGGTGGTGGCGACCGCGGCCGCCGTGACCCTGTCGTGGTGGGGTGTGCACACCGTCATGTCCGGGACGGCCTACGATCCCCCGCTGGCGGTCCCGCTGACCACCCTGCCGCCGGCCTCCGCGACGCGGGGCGCGGAGCCGCCGCCGCCCGGCCCCTCGGGCTCCGCGTCGCCGTCGCCGTCCGGGTCCGGGTCGCCGTCGCCCTCCGCACCGGCCGCCGCCCCCTCCCCGTCCGCGAAGCCGAAGTCCCCGCCGCCTGCCGGGCAGCAGCGCCCGTACCCGGACGGCGGCGGGCAGGGTTCCGGCTCCGGCGGCGTGAAGGGGTACTCGGTCTCGGGCGGCCGGGTGGTCTTCGACCTCGGGACCTCCTCGGCCGCCCTGGTCTCGGCGACGCCGGAGGCGGGGTGGCGGGTGCAGGTGTGGAAGCAGGACTTCTGGATCCGGGTCACCTTCACCCGGGACAACCGCGAGGTGTCGGTGTTCTGCACCTGGCACGACCACCCGCCGACGGTGGAGACCGTCGACCCGTAGCCCCGCCAGGGCTCCCGCCTACCGGAACACCGAGGCCGGGGGCTCCGGCGAGGCCACCGCCGAGGCGTCGCGGACCGGGACGGCGCCGCCCGTGAAGTCCGCCAGGGCCCGGCCGTGCTCCACCCGTCCCGGGTGCGGGTCGCTCGCCACGCGGCGGGTGAACTCCGCGACCGGCAGCTCCCGGTCGGAGGCCACGAGCACCGCATTGCCGAAACGTTTCCCCCGCCAGACGACGGGATCCGCGGCCAGCGCCAGCCGCTCGAACCGGGAGGCCGCGGTGGCCACCTGGCCGCGCAGGTGGGCCAGCGGCGGACCGTCCGCCAGGTTGGCCACGTACCACCCGGTGGGCGACAGCGCCCGGCGCACGTCGTCCAGGAACTCGGCGCTGGTCAGGTGTGCCGGGGTGCGCGCCCCGCTGAACACGTCGGCGATGACCAGGTCCGCCCAGCCGTCCGGCACCTTCGCCAGGCCCGCCCGCGCGTCGACCGCCCGGACCCGCACCCGCGCCTGCGGGTCGAGCGGCAGGTGCTCCCGTACGAAGGCCACCAGGGCCTCGTCGATCTCCACCACCTGCTGCGCGGAGCGGGGGCGCGCGGCGGCCGTGTAGCGGGCCAGGGTGAAGGCCCCGCCGCCCAGGTGCACCACGTTCAGGGGCTGCCGGGCGGGCGCGGCGAGGTCGATCAGGTGGCCGATGCGGCGCTGGTAGGCGAAGTCGAGGTACCCGGGGTCGTCCAGGTCGACGTGGGACTGCGGGGCCCCGTTGACCAGCAGGGTCCAGGCGCGGGCGCGCTCGCGGTCCGGGGACAGCTCAGCCAGGCCGCCGCCCACCTCGCCGGTGACCGGCTCGGCGGCGCCCCGCCGGCCCCCGTCGCGGTTCCTGCCCTTGTCCCTGCCCGTACCTCTGCCTGCCACCCCACCATTATCGCTGGCCAGAACCTCACCGACAGTTGTCGGCCGCCTCGATGAGCCGGGCCGCCTCGCCCAGCGCCGCCCGCAGCACGTCCGGATCGGTGACCGGGCCCACGGACTCGGGCGGCAGCAGCCAGCCCGTACCGCCCGCGGTGGGCGCGGCGAGGTCCCCGAAGCGCATGCCGCGCCCGTTGGTCTGCGTACAGGCGCTTCCCGGAAGGTCCCAGGCGTCGGCGGTGCCCGGCGGGACGAGGAACCCGAGCGTGTCGCCGGAACCGTCGTGCAGCACGGGGCCGACCGCGGGGGCGGCCCTTCCGGCGCCGCGGCGGATGATGTCCACCGCCTCCAGCCCCTGCCGGACGGAGACGGTCACCAGGTCCGGGGCCGGAACCGGGGCGGGGAGCCCGGCCGCGGCCAGGGCGGTGAACGGGTTCGCGCCGGCGTCGGGCGCGGTGTTCGTACCAATGCTGTCCATGCCGGCCTCCACCAAGGGGAACCCCTCCTCGATCCGTATCCGCATGGGTTCAACGCGGCGAAGCGTCAACAGGTGCGGCGGCAAGACGCTGCAAAGGATGGCAGTTCATGGCGGATCGCGGGTGAGATATCCGTTTTGTAGCCAAACACCGCGTGGGAGCCCCCTCACCGG
The DNA here is from genome assembly GCF_040701585.1 of Streptomyces sp. NPDC093801. Lineage (NCBI taxonomy): Bacteria > Bacillati > Actinomycetota > Actinomycetes > Kitasatosporales > Streptomycetaceae > Streptomyces > Streptomyces sp. NPDC093801. The sequence goes on from NZ_JBFBDP010000013.1 coordinate 31,362, forward strand.
CGGTACGTTCGTGCGCGCCGGAGCACCCGACTCCGGGGCGAGCGTGTCCAGAGAGGCAGCGTCCATGGCGGCGTCACCCCACTCACCCAACTCCTGCTTCCGGCGGCTTCGCGGAGCGCACTCCCCGGCCGAGTTCGCCGCCATGGTGCGACGGGCCGCACGGGAGATCGGCGAAACGGTTTCCTGCGACGCCCGCTACATCGGCCGCGTCGAGTCGGGCGAGATCCGCTGCCCCAACTACGCCTACGAGCGGGTCTTCCTCCACATGTTCCCCGGCCGCACCCTGGCCGACCTGGGCTTCTCCCCCCGCGAGGCGGTCCGCGGGCGGGCCGCGCAGCGCCCCCTGCCCGCCCCGCCCGTCTTCACCCACCTCATCCACCGTTCCAAGGAGAGCGACGTGCTGCGCCGCGCCTTCATGGCGGGCGGCTCCGCGACCGTGGCGGCCGCGACGCTCAGCCTCACCCTGCTCGGCGACAGCCGCCGGATCCCCTCCCGCGCCGGCGAGGCCGAGGCCGCCGCCGTCGAGGACGCGGTGCGCCAGATCCGGCTGCTGGACGACCGGCACGGCGCCGACGCCCTCTACCGGCGGGCCGCGCAGCCCCTGCGGACCGCCTACGCCCTGCTCGACGCGGGGGCCACCCGCCAGTCCACCGAGGACCGGCTGCACGCGGGGGCCGGGGAGCTGGCCGTCTCCGTGGGCTGGCTGGCCCACGACTCGGGCCGCTTCGAGGACGCCCGCTCGCACTACGCCGAGGCCCTGGCCACCGCCCGGGTGGCGGGGGACGCGGGCCTGGAGGCGCACGCCTTCAGCAACATGGCCTTCCTGGCCCGGGACTGCGGGCGCCCCCGCGAGTCGGTGCGGGCCGCCCAGGCCGGCCGGCGCGCGGCCCGCTCGCTGGGCTCGCCCCGCCTGCTGGCGCTGCTGGCGCTGCGGGAGGCGGGCGGCTGGTCGGGGCTCGGGGACCGCCGGGCCTGCGAGGAGGCGCTGACCCGGGCGCACACCGAGTTCGCGCGGGGGGCGAGCGCCGCCGACCCGGAGTGGATGTCCTTCTTCGGCGAGGCCGAACTGGAGTCCCTGGAGTCCCGCTGCTGGGCGGCGCTCGGGGAGTACGCCCGCGCGGCCCGGCACGCCCGCCGCGCGGCCGACCTCCAGGACCCGCACTTCGCGCGGAACGTGGCCCTCTACACCGCCGAGCTCGCCGACGACCTGGCCCGCGCCGGGGCGCCCGACGAGGCCGCCTGGGCCGGCGGACGGGTGCTGGACCTGCTGACGGAGGTCCAGTCGACCCGCATCCGCTCCATGCTGGCCGGCACCGCCCGCACCCTGGTCCCGCACCAGCGCTCCCCCCGCGTCGGCGCGTTCCTCACCCGGCACGCCCAGGCGTAGCCCGTCGGCGGGGCGGGGGCCCACCCTCGGCGGGGCGGGGCCCTACCCCTCCAGGTGCCCCGTGTCGTTCCAGCGCTCCAGCGCCGGCGCCCCGTACGCCCAGCCCAGGACGGACAGCGAGGTCGGGTCCAGGCGGATGCGGGCGCCGAAGGAGGCCTCGAAGCCCAGCCAGCGGGCGGCGAGGGTGCGCAGGACGTGCCCGTGCGCGAAGACCAGGACGTCCCGCTCCGCCGAGCGGGCCCAGGCGACCACCTCGTCCGCGCGGGCCGCCACGTCGGCGACGGACTCGCCGCCGGGGACCCCGTCGCGCCAGATCAGCCAGCCGGGCCGGACCGCCTGGATCTCGGCCGGCGTCATCCCCTCGTAGGCGCCGTAGTCCCACTCCATGAGGGTGTCCCAGGGCTCCGCCTGCGCCCCGAAGCCCGCCAGGTCGCAGCTCTCGCTCGCCCGGACCAGGGGGCTGGTGCGCACCTCCAGGCCGCGCAGGGAGACCCAGGGCTCGCCGGCGAGCCGCTCGCCCAGCCGCTTCGCCCCCTGCCTGCCCTCCTCCAGCAGGGGCACGTCCGTGCGCCCGGTGTGCTTGCCGAGCAGGGACCATGCCGTCTGGCCGTGGCGGGCCAGCAGGATGCGGGGGGCCATCTGTGTTTCTCCCGGTCCGTGGTGGTTCGCCCTGTGGTGCGCGAATCCGTCGTCCGTCCATCATCGCCGACGTGAACGCAGGGCAACTCCGTCCGGCCGGCACGCGTCATACGACGTATGACCACACCGCAGCGGCCCCTTCGACGGCGGGTGGAGCTGCTGCTCCTGGTGCTCGTCTACGGCGCCTACTCCGGCGGCAGGCTCCTCGCCCGGGGCGACGCGGACCTGGCCGTCGGCCACGGGCTGGCCGTCCTGCGCGTCGAGGGGCTGCTGGGGCTCGACCTCGAACGGCCGTTGAACCGTCTCTTCTCCCACGAGGGCCTGCTCGGCATACCGGCCGACTTCTTCTACGCCTCCCTGCACTACCTCGCCACCCCGGCCGTGCTGCTCTGGCTCTACCACCGCCGCGCCGCGCACTACCGGGACGCCCGCCGCTGGCTGGTGGCCTCGACCCTGCTCGGGCTGGCCGGCTTCGCCCTGCTGCCCACCTGCCCGCCCCGGCTGCTCGACGGCGCGTACGGGTTCACGGACACGATGGCCCGCTTCAGCGCGTACGGCTGGTGGGGCGCCGAGGCCAGCGCCCCGCGCGGGCTGGGGGCGCTGACCAACCAGTACGCCGCCATGCCAAGCCTGCACGTCGGCTGGGCGCTGTGGTGCGGGGTCCTGCTGTGGCGGCACGCGCGGCGGCCGCTGGTGCGGGCGCTGGGGGCGACGTACCCGGCGGCGACCGCCGTGGTGGTCATGGGCACGGCGAACCACTACTTCCTCGACGCCGTCGCCGGAGCCGCCGTGATGGGCGCCGGCCTGCTCCTCGCCCGCCGGTGGGGCGCGGGCCCGGACGGGCCCGGGCGGCGGGAACCGGTCCGTTTCCGCCGTAAGTCCACGATTGTCAGTGGCGGATGGGACACTTCCGCCCGTGAGCTCCTACCCGCCCAGCGGCCCGCCCCAGACGACGACACTGCGGCAGCGGCTCGCTGACCTGCGCGGCCCCGCCGTACCGCCCCGTCCGCTCGACGCGCGGGCGCTCGCCGCGCTCGCCGCGAACCCGGGCTGCGGCAGACGGGCGGTCCTCGACGGCGCCGGGGTGGACAAGACCGCCCTGGCCGCGGCCCTCGGCACACCGGCGGCTTTCGGCCAGTCGCAGTTCGCGATCGTCCGCGGGAACTCCTTCGAGGCCAAGGTCAAGGGCGACGGCGGCGCCGAGCTGCTGCGCCTGGTCCACGCCCGGCTGGGCGCCGGCGCCGAGCCCCCCGGGCCGGACGCCCGGGTGCCCGACCTCACCGCCGCCGGGCCGGAGGGCCGGGCCGCCCGGACCGCGCTGGCCCTGCGGGAGGCCACCGCCGCGCGGACCTGGACCCTGCTGGACCATCCGATGCTGGCCCTGGAGGTGGCGGGGACCCCCGCCTACCTGGAGCCCGACGCCGTCGTGGTGCACCCCGACGGACGCTGGACCGTCGTGGAGATCAAGTCGTTCCCGATGATCGACGGGGCCGCCGACGCCGCGAAGGTGGGGTCCGCCGCCCGGCAGGCCGCCGTGTACGTCCTCGCCCTGGAGCAGACCGCCGCGAAGCTGTCCGGCGCCGAGGTCGACCACCGGGTGCTGCTGGTCTGCCCGAAGGACTTCTCGAACCTGCCCGCCGCAGAACCCGTCGACGTCCGCCGCGAGCGCTCGGTCACCCGCCGCCAGCTGGAGCGGCTGACCCGGATCGAGGAGCTGACCGCGGGTCTGCCGGAGGGGCTCTGCTTCGACCCCGCCCGGCCGGCCGAGGAGCTGACCCGGGCCGTCTCCGCCGTCTCCGCCGCCTACGCCCCCGAGTGCCTGGCCGCCTGCGAGCTGGCCTTCCACTGCCGCGAGCGCTCCCGCGCCGCCGGGGACCCGGCCGCGCTCGGCCGGTCCGTCCGCGGCGAGCTGGGCGGGCTGGGCAGCGTCGAGGAGGCCCTCGCGGCCGCCGCGGGCGCGGGCCCCGAGGGCGATCCCACCGCCGACGCACTGCGCCAGGCGGCCCGGCTGCGCGCCGAGGCCCTGGAAGCGGCCGCCGTCCGACCCCCGCACCAGGCCCCGGAGACCCCCGCATGCCCCTGCTGACCACCCTCGCCCGGCTGGAGGCGGTCCGCGCGGGCCGCGCCCGGCCGCTGGCGACCGTACGCCACCGCCACCTGGGCGCGCAGCCGCTGGTCTTCGTGCCGCTGACCACCGCCGGTGAGGCCGGGGCCCCGCTCGGCGCGATGCTGGGCACCGACCGGCACGATCCGCGGATCCTCGTCATACCGCAGCCCCGCGACCGGGACCTGCGCTGGCAGTTCCTCGGCGAGCTGGCGCGGCAGCTGATGCCGTACGTCGAGTCCTACGCGGACGTGGTCGAGCCCGCCGAGCGGACCGAGACCGACCCGGAGACCGGGAAGAAGACCAAGGTCGAGGCCGAACTGTGCGTGGACGCGCCGCAGATCGTCGTACCGAGCCGGGCCGGCATCGAGTACGTACGCCTGCTGGGCCGCTCGATGCGGTTCCGCCGGACCGCCGAGGAGGACCCGGAGAACCCCTACCCGGCGCCCACCCGGGTCCCGCTGCTGGGCCGCTGGTTCACGCACCTCGCCGAGCGCTCCCGGGTGCCCGGGTCCTCGATGCTGCTGTCCGCCACCGACCTGCTCTCCCGGCACTGGGCGACGGGCCAGAGCAACCTGGAGGACCAGCACCTGGGCTCCCTGCTGGGCTGGATCGCCCCGCCGGAGGGCGTCTCGGGCGCCGAGTGGGCGCTCAGGGTGGAGCTGGGCCGGGACCGGGACGGCCTGCTGCTGTTCCCGCCGGCCGGCCCGGCCACCGACCCCGCCTTCGACAACCGGCTGCTGGCGCCGGCGATCGCCCGGTTCGACGCCGCCCGCTCGGCGGACGGGCCCCGCGACGCGGACGCCGTGCGACGGGCCGAGGAGGAGGTCCGGCGGCTGGTCGCGGAGCAGATGGAGCCCGCCTGGCGGCAGACCTGGGAGGCGATCGACCTGGTGCGCGCCCTGCCTCCGGGCGAGCGGACCGAGGAGCGCTGGACCCGCGACCGCTGGTCCTTCACCGGCCACCGCGACCGGGTCCGGGCGGGCGAGCCGCCGCAGCCGCGCCGCGACGACGCGGTGACGGCGGCCCAGAAGCTGGCCACGCGGGAGACCGAGCAGGTGCGCCTGGACGCGCAGGAGGCCCTGGACGACCCGCTGGTGATGGCGGGCCGGCGGTTCGCGGGCGAGGCCTTCGCCGGCGAGGTCACCGAGGTGGCCATGGAGTGGACGGAGGGCAGGCGGCCCCGCCCGCGCCCGCTGCTGACGGTGGCCACCGAGGACCGGCCGCAGCTGGCGGACGAGGGCGGCGGGAAGGTCTTCCGCTCGCTGGACGGCCGCCAGCAGGCCTTCGAGTTCGTGCGCCGCGAGGAGGACGGCCGGCTGGTGCTGCGCGTCCTCGACAAGATGGGCGCCGGACGGGAGCCGGTGGCGGGCTCGGTGCCGGAGAAGGGCGACCGGGTGTGCTGGACCCTGTTCGAGCACGACGCCCGCGGCGGCCCGAAGCTGCCCGACCCGGAGAACACCCCCTGGACGCACGGCGGCCCGCCGGGATCCGCCGCCGCCCCCGCCCTGGACGCCGTGACCGACGAGGACATCCTGTGAGCACCGCCTTCGACCCGGGCGCGGCCGCCGACCGGGCGACCGCCGCCATCCTCCGCGACACCCTGCACGGCAGCGAGCGGGGCGTGGTCGTCGACTCCCCGCCCGGGGCCGGGAAGTCGACGCTGGTGGTGCGTGCGGCCCGGGAGCTGGCCGCCGCAGGGCGCCGGCTGATGGTGGTCGCGCAGACCAACGCGCAGGTCGACGACCTGGTGCTGCGGCTCGCCGACAAGGACCCGGAGCTGAAGGTGGGCCGGCTGCACAGCAGCGACGCCGACGCCTACGACCCGGCGTTGCGCGACCTGCCCTCCGTCACCCTCTCCGCGAAGCCGGCCGACCTGGCGGAACTGCCCGTCACCATCTCGACGGCCGCGAAGTGGGCGTACGTGAAGGCGGAGCCCTGGGAGCACGCGATCGTCGACGAGGCCTACCAGATGCGCTCCGACGCACTGCTGGCCGTGGCGGGGCTGTTCGAGCGGGCGCTGTTCGTGGGCGACCCGGGGCAGCTGGACCCGTTCAGCGTGGTCGGCGCGGAGCAGTGGGCCGGGCTGTCCTACGACCCCTCCGCCTCCGCGGTCTCCACCCTGCTGGCGCACAACCCCCGGCTGCCGCAGCACCGGCTGCCGGTGTCGTGGCGGCTGCCGGCGACGGCCGCGCCGCTGGTCTCGCGCGCCTTCTACCCGTACTCGCAGTTCCGCAGCGGGACGGGGCCGGGCGAGCGGCGGCTGGCCTACGGGGTCGCGTCGGACGGTTCCGGTCCGGACCGGGTGCTGGACGAGGCGGCCGAGGCGGGCTGGGGCCTGCTGGAACTCCCCGCCCGGCACACCCCGCGCACGGACCCGGAGGCGGTCGGGGCGGTGGCCCTGGTGGTCCGCCGCGCCCTGGACCGCGGCGCGGTGACCTCCGACGAGCGCTCCCCGGTCCCGTCTCCGCTGACCCCGGCGCGCATCGCGGTGGGCACCGCGCACCGCGACCAGGCGGCGGCCGTCCGCACGGCCCTGGCCTCCCTGGGCGTCACCGGCGTCACGGTGGACACCGCGAACCGCCTCCAGGGCCGCGAGTACGACCTCACGGTGGTCCTCCACCCCCTGTCGGGCCGCCCCGACGCGACGGCCTTCCACCTGGAGACGGGCCGCCTGTGCGTCCTGGCCTCGCGGCACCGGCACGCCTGCGTGGTGGTGGCCCGGGCGGGCATAGCGGAACTCCTGGACGACCACCCGTCCACGGAGCCGGTGCAGCTGGGGGCGACGATCAAGTTCCCGGACGGCTGGGAGGCCAACCACTCGGTCCTCTCCCACCTCGCCGAACACCGCGTCCCCTGGCGGCCGTAGGGCCTGCCGCGTCCCGGATCGGGCGGAGCCGCTCCTACTTGCGGGTGGCGCCGAAGGTGTGGCGGAGGGTTTCGCCGATCTCGGCGAGGGTGTGGAGCTGATCCGGGGTCAGGACGTCGATCAGGTGGCGGCGTACGGATTCCACGTGGTGCGGGGCGGCCCCGGTGATCGCGGCCACCCCGTCGGCGGTGAGCACCACCTCCGCCCCGCGGCCGTCGCCGGCGACCTCCTCGCGCCGTACCAGGCCGCGCCGTTCCATGCGGGTGAGCTGGTGGGACAGCCGGCTGCGGGACCAGCTCATCAGTCCGGCGAGCGCGGTGACGCGCATGCGGTGGCCGTCGGTCGAGCCGAGGACGGACAGCACGTCGTAGTCGGCCTCGGACAGTCCGCTGTCCTGCTGGAGGTCGCGGGCGATCTCCGCGTCGACGAGGGGGAACATCCGGCGCCAGGCGTACCAGGCGTCCTGCTCGGACTCGGTGAGCCAGCGGGGGTGGGCCGGCTCGGGCACTTCGGTCATGGGGGCAGCCTAGCGAGTTTGGTGACACGTCACCTATCTAGTTGACACAACCCGCACCGGCGACTTTCCTAGGTGACACGTCAACAACAAGACTGGCACCACCCATCACACCAGCCCCCCAAGGGAGTTCGCGCCATGACCCGCCTGCTCGTCGTCTCCGCCGCCAACCGCCCCACCTCCGCCGGCCGCCCCCTCGCCCGGTGGGTGGCCGACCTCGCCCGCGAGCACGGCACCTTCGAGGTCACCCCGGTGGACCTCGCGGAGATCGCGCTGCCGTTCCTGGACGAGCCCGAGTTCCCCTCCAGCGGCAACTACGCCCACCAGCACACCCGCGACTGGAGCGCGGTCGTCGACTCCGCCGACGCGTTCGTGTTCGTCCTGCCGATGTACAACGGCGGCTTCACCGCCCCGTTCAAGAACGCCGTGGACTTCCTCTACGCCGAGTGGCAGGGCAAGCCGGTCGGCCTGGTCAGCTACAGCGCGGGCGGCAGCGGCGGCGCCCCGGCCGCCGCGATGCTGCTGCCGGTGCTCACCCAGGTCGGCCTGGTGCCGGCCGCCCGCTCGGTGGCGGTGCCCGGCGTCCTCGGCCTGGTCGGCGCCGAGGGGTTCGAGGCCCCGGAGGGCCTGGCGGCCGAGGTGTCGGGCGTCCTCGACGACATCGCGGCCCTGGTGAAGGAGCCCGCGTCGGCGTGACGCCCGGCGCCCTTGCGTGACGCTGGACAATGGAGGGTGGCCCGGAGGAATTCGCAAGCGCAGGAGGACACGCATGGCAGAGCCCGAGCGGACCGAGCGGAGGCAGCGGCCCGCACCGCTGCTCTTCGAGCCCTCGGAGGCCGTCGCGGACCCGGAGCACTTCTTCGACCTGGAGTCGATCGAGGACCCGCGGGAGCTGCTGGCGCGCGCCACCGAACTGACGCTGGCGTTCCGGGCCGCGCAGAACCGGGCCGAGGAGTTCCAGGCCCTGGCGGCGGCCCAGCTGGCCGACCCCCGCCGCTTCGACCGCCTCTCGCCGTCCGCGATCGCCGAGGCGGCGGAGTGGACCGAGGACTACGCGCGCCGCATGATCGAGTTCGGCGAGGACCTCCAGCGCGGCACGCCCCCGGAGGCTTGAGCGGGCGGGGGCGGGCCGGGCCCCGCCCCCGCCGGTCGCCACCGGCACGTGCGGCGCGCACGATAGCGCAACCGACCCGCCCCCGTCCCGGTTTCCGGTAACTCGTGGGAACCGACACACTACGGGCGGTAGACATTGGCATATGACGATCCTGACGACGGCCACCGACTGCCCCGCCCTCGACGGCATCGACGCGCGCACCGCGCCCGCCACCCAGGTCACCCCGCAGGGAGCCGCCTGGCTGGCCTCCGCCTCCGCGCACCCGGGGAGCACCCTCGCCGTCTGGGAGGGGCGGCCCGACGCGCACGCCGTGCTGCCCTGCGGGACCGCCTTCGACGTCGTCAACGTTCCGCTCGTCCTCGGCCGGCGCATGCTCGACCTGCTCTGGGAGCAGGGCCCCGGCTCCGGGCCGGCCGCCGTGCACCGGGGGCGGATGCTGCTCTTCGCCTCCCCCGGCACCGCCCAGCGGCTCCCCGCGCTGCTCGCCTGGGAGGAGTGGGGTCCCGCCGCCCCGGCCCCGGCCCCCCTCTGCCACGGCCACGGCGACGCCGTCACCGTGCCCCCGCTGCGGCCCGGCCCCGGCCCCTCCCGGTGGCTGGTCGCGCCGGACGCCCGGCTCCCCTGGCTGCCCGGCCCGGACTGCCTCCTGTGGGCGTTCCTGCACGCCGCGAGGGGTCCGGCCCCGGTATCGATTTTTGGTTCGGCGGATTCGGATGCTAGTGTCTACCTCGTCAGCAAGCGCCGCTAGCTCAGTTGGTTAGAGCAGCTGACTCTTAATCAGCGGGTCCGGGGTTCGAGTCCCTGGCGGCGCACAGACGGGAGAAGGCCCCCACTCATCAGAGTGGGGGCCTTCTTCGTCGTGTCACACCGGATCCGCCGTCACGTCGTGATCTTCACCGTGTAGGCGCCCGACAGCGTCCGGTCGGCGACCTCGATGGTGATCCGCTCCCCCGGGACGGTGAACGTCTCCCCGACCTCCAGCGGGGCGTCGGCGAGCGGCGGGTACACCGAGCGGTCCCAGCAGGCCTCGGTGCGCGGATGGCCGTCGAGGACCTCGATCGGGCCGCCGCCCGACGCCGCCTCGTTGCGGACCCGGTACACCAGGACCCCCTCCGTGCAGGTGTCCCCGTCGTTGCCGGCGGAGCCCCGCGCCTCGACCGCGATCGCGCTGCCGAGGCCCGTACGGATCACGGCGAGCCGGGTGCCGCCCGTGGCGCCGGGCTTGAGGGGCTGCGAGAGCGGCTGGAGGGTGTGCAGGGAGGTCCCGGAGCGCACGCAGTCGACCTGGGAGGCGTCCAGCCAGCCCAGCTTCCACTTCTGCCAGCCGAACAGGTCCGGGGCCATCCCGAACTGGCTGCCCATGACGTCCCAGTCGCCGACGTAGGTGTCCCAGTCGCCCTTGCCGTCCGTCGGGCGGTGGTAGAGGTCGGGCAGGTCGAAGACGTGCCCGGTCTCGTGCGCCAGCACGTTGCGGTCCGGCGGGTGCCGCTCGAAGACGGTGACGATCCGCCGCAGGTCGGTGCCGTCGGCCCGCAGGGGGCGGTCGAAGTTGACGACCTTGGTGGCGTCGGAGTCCACCCCGGGGGCGTTGGGGTCGGCGACGAAGTACACGACGTCGTACGCGCTGAAGTCCACCGTCGGATCGGCGGCGGCGACCGCGTCCCGCAGGTAGGCGGCCCGGGCGTCCGGGGCCCAGTCGCGCCGTATCCCGTACGCGGTCGACGGCCGGGGCATCCGGATCCACTGCCGCTGCGGGTGCGGGACCAGCCGGAAGCGGCCGTAGGAGGCCCGTTCGAAGAAGTCGCTGGTGGCCGGGAAGTAGTCGGCGGCCAGCTCCTCGGGGGTGACGGCCGTCCGGTGGTCGGGGAAGGAGAGGAAGACCATCACCGCGTGGAGCGTGCGCTCCGGCTTGGGGTAGGCCCGGTTCCAGGTGTCCAGGCCGAGGGAGTGGTGCGCGGCCGTGCGGGTCAGCGCGCAGGGACCGCCGGTGGCGGGTCCGGCGGCCACGGCGGGTCCCGAGACGAGCGACATGGCGGCCAGCGCCGTCATCGAGGTGAGGATGGCCGCCGTACTTCGCATGCGGGAGCGGTCCACTCCCCCGGGTGTCAGCTGTCGCGGCACATCGACCTCCGGTGGTGGATTCGTCTTGTTCCATCCACCTTGAGGCGATTGTCTTATTTATGCATGGTTCCCCTACCCCACACGGGTGAGCACTACGGCAAGTCGGTGACCCCCGGGTCGAACGCCCTCGCCTACAGAACGTCACTATCGATCACCCAGGATCAGACCAGGGCACGGTGCGCTCACAGCCGTGCGGAATCCGTCACGCCGCGGCGGCCGACACGGTGTCAGCGACCGGCCGACAGGGCGTCAGCACGGCGACGACCCGTGCCCCACACGGCGACGCCGCTGGATAGGGCCTCCGTCACCCTCTATGATCGGCACACTTTCCTGCACCGACACTCACGAACACTGCGGGAGCCAACGGTGAACGGAAGCTCAGAGGGAACCGGTTCGGCGGCCGACAGCATCCGACCGGCCCTTACGGAGCGTCACCAAGCAGTGCCGGCCGTGCCGGGCATGTCGGCGCCGCCGCCGAGGACGAGGTCCACCCCCGGGACCGCCGGCCCCGACGGGACCGACGCAAGGGCCGCCGCGGTGATCGGCGGCGCCGCCGGAGCGGGCGAACCCCGCGACTACCGCGCCGCCTTCGACGCGGCCCACCTCGCCATGGCCGTCGTCGACCGCGACGGCGACGTCATCGCCGCCAACCGGGCCCTCGCCTCCCTGCTGGGCGGCGAGCCCCACGAGCTCGCCGGGCAGTGCGCCGCCGACCTGGTGGACCTCGCGGCGGAGGCCCGGACCTGGCAGGCCTACCAGGAGGTGCTCCGCGGCCGGCAGGCCCGGCTGCGCTGCACCCGCCGCCTCAAGCACCCCGACGGGCACTCGCTGTGGACCGAGGTCACCCTCGGCCCGGTGCCCGGCACCCCGGACGTCCTGCTGTCGGTCGCCGACATCAGCGACCGGCGCGACCTCCAGGCCCGGCTGCGCCACCTCCAGATGCACGACCCGGTGACCCGGCTGCCCAACCGGGCGCTGTTCTTCGAACGGCTCACGGCGGCCCTGGAAGGCTCCGCGTACGGCAGCGGCGGAACCGGCCGCATCGGCCTGTGCTACCTGGACCTCGACGGGTTCAAGGCCGTCAACGACACCCTGGGCCACCGGGTCGGAGACCGGCTGCTGACCGCCGTGGCGGCCCGGCTGACCCACTGCGCCGACCAGTCCGGGTACGGGCGCTCGGGCGGGCACCTGGTCGCCCGGCTCGGCGGCGACGAGTTCGCCCTGCTGGTCGAGGACTCCACCGGCACCGAGCAGCTCGCGGACCTGGCGCGCAGCGTGCTGGCCGCCGTGCAGGAGCCCTTCGACCTGGCCGGGCAGCGGCTGTCGGTGTCCGCGTCGATCGGCGTGGTCGAGCGGGACGCGGCCGGGACCTCGGCGACGGGCCTGATGCAGGCGGCGGACACGACCCTGTACTGGGCGAAGGCGGACGGCAAGGCCCGCTGGACCCTCTTCGACCCCGAGCGCAACGCGCACCGGATGACCCGCCAGGCCCTGTCGAGCTCGCTGCGCCCGGCGGTGGAGCGCGGGGAGTTCGAGCTGGAGTACCAGCCGCTGGTGGACCTGGAGAGCGGCGTGGTGCGCGGGGTCGAGGCGCTGGTGCGCTGGAACCACCCGCAGTTCGGCACGCTGACGCCGAATCGGTTCATCGGCATCGCCGAAGAGGACGGCTCGATCGTGCAGTTGGGCCAGTGGGTGCTGCGCACGGCCTGCCGGCAGGCGCGGCGCTGGCAGATCGAGCAGCCCAGCGACTCGCCGGTGTTCGTGTCGGTGAACGTGGCGGTGCGCCAGGTGTGGGACTCGGACCTGGTGGGCGACGTCGCGGAGATCCTCGCCGAGACCGGGCTGGCCCCTCAGCTGCTCCAGCTGGAGCTGACGGAGTCGGCGGTGATGGGTTCGGCGGGACGGCCGCTCCAGGCCCTCCAGGCCCTCAGCGACATGGGGGTGCGGATCGCCATCGACGACTTCGGCACCGGGTACTCCAACCTGGCCTACCTGTCGCGGCTGCCGGTGTCGGTGCTGAAGCTGGACGGCTCCTTCGTGCGCGGCTTCCGCTACGACGACGGCGCGCACCCGAACCCGGCCGACGAGACCATCGTGGAGGCCCTGGTCCAGCTCGCGCACCGGCTGGGGCTGACGGTGACCGCCGAGTGCGTGGAGACCGCCGGGCAGGCGGCCCGGCTGCGGCGGGTCGGGTGCGACACCGGTCAGGGCTGGCTGTACTCGCGCGCGGTGGCCCCGGAGCGGATCGCGGAGATGATCAGCGCCCGCCCGGACGTGCGCCGGCGCTGAGGTCCGCGGGCGCCGGGGCCCTGGACGGGGCTGCGCACGCACGGCCGCCCCCGGCCTCGCGGGAGGCACGGGGGCGGTCGGCGCTCGGCGCCGGGTGGGGGGAGATCAGCAGGCGCCGAGGTCCTTCCAGACGCCCCATTCACCGGTGGTGCCGGGCACCTCGTTCTGGGTCCACCACTGGGCCTTCCACTTCCGGCCGTTGTACGCGACCTCGTTGCCGGCGGTGTAGACCTGGCCCGCGACGTACGCCGGGGTGCTGCCGCAGCCGGTGCCCGGGGGCGTCGTCGGAGGCGTGGTCGGGGGCGTGGTGGGCGGGGTGGTGGGCGGCGTCGTCGGCGGGGTGGTGGGGGGCGTCGTGGTGCCGCCGAGGGCGTCGTTGATCTGGTTCAGCAGGGTGGTCTTGTCGTCCAGGCCGAGCAGGGAGTACATCATCGCGCCGGCCAGGCCGCGGCTCCTGCCGTAGTCGACCCGGGCCTGGATGGACTTCTGGTTCAGGCCGGTGAAGAACTCGCCGTCCTTGTAGAAGTACGAGGCCTTGGCCTGGTCGTCCCAGAAGGTGGTCGCCGGGTTGTCGACGATGCCGCCGAGCTCCTTGTAGTTGGCGATGCCGGCCTGCTGGGAGGTGGGGCGCGCGCCGGAGGGGCCGGTGGCGGCCTGGGCGAGGCCGTTGGTGGTGCCGGCGGGCACGCCCTTCCAGCCGCGGTAGTAGAACTCGTAGCCCAGGGTCAGCTTGTTGGCGGGGAAGCCGCCCGCGATGCCGTAGGCCGGGTTGCCGTCGAGCCAGGAGTCGATGGCGTTCTTGATGCCGTACTTCTGGGTTCCCGGGGCGATCGGGTCGGTCGGGTCGGCGGCCGAGTTCAGCAGCGGGGACTGGTGGTACGTCGGCCCGTCGCCGTCCCAGGCGCCGTGCATGTCGTACGTCATGATGTTCGCGTAGTCGAGGTACGCGCCGATCTTGTCGGTCTCGATGTACTTGATCTTGTCCTGGCCGGCCGGGAGGGCCGCGGTCAGCAGGTACTTCTTGCCGCCGTTGGCCTGGCCGTAGGCGTCGAGCTGGTCGCGGAACTCCTTGAGCAGCAGCGTGAAGTTCTGCTTGTCCTCGGGCGCGTAGTGGTTGCCGAGGTGGCCGCCGGAGGAGCCGGGGTACTCCCAGTCGATGTCGATGCCGTCGAAGATGCCGGCCGCCGTGCCGGGGCCGCCGTAGCCGTCGGCCTTGGGGATGTTGCCCTTGATGTACTGGTCGATGCAGGAGGACACGAACTTCTTGCGGGAGGCGTCGGTCTTCGCCGCGTCGCTGAAGTACTTCGAGTACGTCCAGCCGCCGATCGATATGTTGACCTTCAGGTTGGGGTACTTCGCCTTCAGCTGCTTGAACTGGTTGAAGACGCCCACGATCGGCTGGTCCCACTTGTCGGCGACCCCGCTGACGCTGTCGGCCGCGCTGAAGGACTTGCCGTAGTCCGCGTACGAGTCGCCCGCCCCGTCACCGGCGTTGGGGTTGTTGTCGTCGCCCGCCGCCTTGTTCGCCTCGAAGCAGGTGAGGTCGGTGGGGTGGATGTTGCCGAAGGAGTAGTTGATGACGTCGAGCTTGCCCGCGATGCCCCGGGTGTCCAGGTGCTTGGGGTAGAACGCGTTGCCGTACACGCTCCACTGGTCGTAGTAGGCGATCCGCACGCCGCCGGCGGCGGTGCCCGCGGAGGCGGAGGCGCCCGCGGCCTGGGCGGTGCCGATTCCCGCGAAGGCGGCCAGCGCCCCGGCTGCCAGCGCGGCCGTGGCGGCGGCCGCGACGAGGGGTTTACGGATGTGCATGAACTGCCTCCGGGGGGTGGGAGGGGAGGGCATCAGCTTCGGGTGAGAGAAGTGATAGCGATCACGGCGCACCCCAGTCAATGGTTTGGACCAAAGAAGGACTAGACCACTGAGCGGGTAAATGCCCTCGTCAGAGCCCTGGAGGCACTACGGAAACCGCCCGCCACCCCGGGTGACGAGCGGTTTAAGGATCCCTTAGGCCATGCCCCGGCAAGGTTTCGGCAACAAACCAGCCAAACCCCGTTCTCCCGGGCCCTGGTGGGAATCGAGGCCGCGACTAGGCGGCCGCGGGCATGCCGTACGCGTCTGCGACGAGACCGTACGACCGCAGCCGGGCGTCCCCGCCGTGCGCGTTGGCGGTCAGCATCAGCTCGTCCGCGCCCGTCCGCGCCACCAGCGCGTCGAGTCCGGACCGGACCTCGTCGGGGGTGCCGTGGACGACGTTCGCGAGCCAGCCGTCCACGAACTCCCGCTCCAGCGGCGAGAAGGGGTACGCGGCCGCCTCCTGCGGCGTCGGCACCAGCCCGGGCCGGCCGCTGCGCAGCCGGAGCATCGACAGCGCGCCCGTGAGCACCTGCGCCCGGGCCTGCGCCGCGGTGTCGGCGGCCAGCGCCGAGACCCCGATGAGGGCGTACGGGGCGTCCAGCACGGCCGAGGGGCGGAAGCTCTGGCGGTAGAGGTCGAGGGCGGGCAGGGTGCCCGCGGCGGAGAAGTGGTGGGCGTACGCGAACGGCAGCCCCAGCTCCCCGGCGAGGCGGGCGCTGAAGCCGGAGGAGCCGAGGAGCCAGATCGGGGGCCGGGCGGAGGGGCCCTGCACCGGGCCGGGCACGGCGTGCACGCGGGCGTACGGGTGCCCGTCGGGGAAGTCGTCGTCGAGGAAGCGGGTCAGCTCCGCGAGCCGCCGGGGGAACTCGTCCGCCGCCTCGTCCAGCCGTCCGGGCCCGCGCAGCGCGGCGGCCGTGCGGGGGTCGGTGCCGGGCGCCCGGCCGAGCCCGAGGTCGACCCGGCCGGGGGCGAGCGCCTCCAGGGTGCCGAACTGCTCGGCCACGGCCAGCGGGGCGTGGTTGGGCAGCATGACCCCGCCCGAGCCCAGGCGGATGCGGGAGGTGTGCGCGGCGAGGTGGGCCAGGATCACCGCCGGCGACGAGCTGGCGACCCCGGGCATGGAGTGGTGCTCGGCGACCCAGTGCCGGTGGTAGCCGCGGGACTCCGCGAGCCGGGATATCTCCACGCTGGTGCGCAGGGAGGCGCCGGCGGTGCTGCCGGCGCCGACGGTGACCAGGTCGAGGACGGACAGCGGGACCGGTGCCGCGCCCCGGGCGGTCCCGCGGACGGGGCCGGCTCCGGCGGCCTGCGGCGCACCCGGGGCCGACACGCCGGCTCCGCTCGCGCCGGCGCGCGCCGCGCCCGGACGTGTGGCTCCGGTTCCGGTCGTATCGGGTTCCGCGCCCGCGGATCCCGCGTTCCCGGCGCCCTTGGCCTCCGCGTCGCTCATCGTCGTCACTCCCGTTCCGTCCGCCTCGCGCGCCCCTGGGGGCGCCCGTACGGAGAAGGGGAACGGCGACCGCCCGTCGGGCATTCCCGGCAGACCAGGGCAGGTTCGTGCCGGTGGCATATGCCAGGCGGATAGGCCCAGCCAGACGGGTCTGATTAAGCCATCAATCTCCTCAACAGACGCTCCACGTGGGCCTCTTGATGGCTATCGTGGTAGAGCAAGCGGTAACAACCTGGTAGGGGGAAACCGTGGCGCTGAAGCCCGAGCCGACCGCGCCGTTCCACTCGGTGCAGTACGCCCTGCGCGTACTCGAAACGATCTCGCGGCACACCGGCGGTGTGACCGACGTGCAGATCGCGCGTGAGACCGGCCTGCCCGCGGTCCATCTCACCCCGATGCTGCTCATGCTGCGCCGGGAGGGGTACGTCCTCCAGGTCTCCGACGGCGCCTACGCCATAGGGGACTCCCTCGTCCTGCTCGGGTCCGGCAACGACCGGCAACAGGCCCTCCAGGAGAAGCTCCAGGACACCCTCGACCGGCTGCGCGACTCGGTCGGCGCGGCCGTCTACATCAGCCGCTACGTGGACGGCGAGGTCCGGATCACCCAGTTCGCGGACAGCCCGCGCACGCCCAAGGTGCACGAGTGGGTCGACTTCCGGTCCGCGGCGCACGCCAGCGCGGTCGGCAAGTGCCTGCTCACCCAGCTCGACCAGAACGGGCGGCGCGACCACCTCTCCCGGCACAAGATCGCCCGGCTGACGTCGAAGACGATCGTGAACGAGCGGATCCTGTTCTCGAAGCTGGACAGCCAGCCGGCCACCGTGCCCGTGCTGGACCTCCAGGAGTACGCCGTGGGCACGGTCTGCGCGGCGGTCCCGATCACGGCCGGGGCGGCCGTGGGCTGCCTGGCCCTGTCCATGCCCGTCGAGCACGCGCACCGGCTGCGCGCCGCCGCCGACGCGCTGAACCGGAAGGCCGCCCCGCTGCTGCTGTCGCTCACGCTCTGAGCGAGGGGCGGATCGCAGGGGGCGGGCCCTGCGGGCAGGGCCAGGAAAGCACTTCGGGCGGTTACCGGTGAACCGGTAACCGCCCGAAGATCAGGTGCGCCGCCAGGGACTCGAACCCCGGACCCGCTGATTAAGAGTCAGCTGCTCTAACCAACTGAGCTAGCGGCGCTTGCTGACAGAGAAAATACTACCTGGTCCCGAGGGGTGCTCCAAACCAGGTCCCCTCGGTCACCAGGAGAGGTCCGCGGCCCCGTTCCCTCCGGCGCCCCGGACCCGGACCGTGCCGGTGTCCCCGTAGACCTCGTGGCGCCAGTCCGCGAAGACCTGGGCGACCCGGCGGGCGTCCTCGCCGAGGCCCTTCCCGACGGAGCCGGTGGTGAAGGCGACCCGGGCCTGCGAGGTCCCCCCGGCCTTGTGGACCCGCACCTCCTTGACGCTGCCGGGCGGCATCAGGCCGTCCGCGGCGGTGCGGTGGCGGGCGTAGTAGGCCTCGAACTCGCGGGTCATGTCGTACCAGCCGTCCACGACCGGGCAGGGGCGCGCGGAACCGGTGCCGCCGTCGCCGCCGTCGGTGGGCGGGCCGGGGGTGCCGGGGTCCTGGTCCGTCGGGGGTTGGGAGGCGCCCGGGTCCTCTTCCGTCGGGGGCTGGGGGGTGCCGGGGTCCTCTTCCGTCGGGGGCTGGGGGGTGCCGGGGTCCTCTTCCGTCGGGGGCTGGGGGGTGCCGGGGTCCTCTTCCGTCGGGGGCTGGGGGGCGGTGGCGGTCTGGTCCTCGGTCGGGGGTTCGGGGGCGCTGCCGCCGCGCTCCTCCGTGGGGAGGTCCGCGGCGCCCGGGCCGCAGGTGGAGGAGGCCGGGAGGGGGGAGGGCGGGGCCGCCCGGCCCGCCACGTGCGCGCCGCACGCCGCCAGGGCGAGGCTCAGGAGCAGGGCGGCCGCTGCCGTCCAGGCCTTCGCGGGCGACGGCGCGGCGGGTGGTGTGGTCGTCATGGGAACCCCCCTCCCCGGTGAAGAGGGCTCCGCGCCCGCTCCGGTTCCGTTCAGCGCTCCAGCAGATCCCGGCGGCCGTGGGCCGCGTACGCCGACAGCAGCGTGTCCAGGGCCGGCCCGTCGAGCGGGCGGTAGGCCCCGCCGACGCGGTGCCAGACGGGTCCGGGGACTGGGGCCCCGTCCCGCGGCGGGTGCGGGAGGAAGCCGGTGCGGCGCAGGGCGGCCCGGTGGACCTTGTTCGTGGCCGTGACGGGCAGGGCGTCGAGGATCCGGACGTAGCGCGGGGCCATCTTCGTCCCCAGGTCCGGCTGCGCGGCGAGGAAGGCGGCGAAGGCCTCCGGGTCGAAGGACGCGCCCCCGCGCAGGGCCACGGCGGCCATCACCTGGTCCCCCGCCGCCTCGTCCGGGACGGCGTACACGGCGACGGCGGCCGCGGCCTCCCAGCGGGCCAGGATGTTCTCGATCACCGCGGCGGCCAGGTTCTCGCTGTCGACGCGCAGCTGGTCGTCCGTGCGGCCCGCGAAGTAGAGGAAGCCGTCGGGGTCGCGGAAGAACAGGTCGCCGGTCCAGTACCAGCCCTCCCCGGGCCCCGTCCCGGAGGCGCCCCGGCGGGTGCGGGCGGCTTCGGCCGCGGGGTTGCGCCAGTAGCCCTCGAAGCGGCTGCGGCCCCGGTTGACCAGCTCCCCTATGGCCTCCTCGCCGTTGCGCAGGCGGCCCCGCGCGTCGAGGACGGCCGGGGGGCATTCGCGGCCCGTCTCCGGGTCGACGACGGCCAGGTCGTCGCCCGCGCCGGCCCGGCCGAGGGCGCCCGGCGGGGTGTCGGGGGTGCGCTGGACGGAGGCGCCGCCCTCGGTGGCCCCGTACCCCTCGACCAGCCGGACGCCGAACCGCTCCTCGAAGCGGGCCGCGTCCACGGCCCCGGCCTCGGTGCCGAAGCCGAGGCGCAGGGGGTGCTCGCGGTCGTCGGGGCGGGGGTCGGTGGCGAGGAGGTACTGGACGGCCCGGCCGACGTAGGTGAAGTAGGTGGCGCCGTAGCTCCGTACGTCGTCCAGGAACGCGGAGGCGGAGAAGCGGCGGCGCAGGGCGACGGGGGCGCCGGCGGCGAGGGCGGGCAGCCAGCAGGCCATGACGGCGTTGCCGTGGAAGAGCGGCATGCAGACGTAGTGGACGTCGTCGGGGGTGACGCGGAAGTGGCGTGCGAGGGAGTGGCCGGCGGCGGCGAGGCGGCCCTGGCTGCAGACGGCGGCCTTGGGGGCGCCGGTGGAGCCGGAGGTGAAGTAGAGGAGCAGCCGGGTGTCCGGGCCGGGGCCGCCCGGGCGTACGCGGGCCTCGCCTGGCTCGGCTGCGGCGTAGGGGGCGAGCAGGGCCTCGTACTCCTCGGTGCCGGTCACCAGGATCCGTACGCCCGGCAGGTCGAGGCCGCGCAGGAGCGGGAGGTGGGCGGGCTCGGTGACCAGGAGGCGGCAGTCGGTGTGCAGGATGTCGCGGGCCAGCTCGGGGCCCCGCCGGGTGGGGTTGATCCCGGCGACGGCGGCCCCGGCGAGGGCCGCCGCGCCGAGCCAGAAGGGGAACTCGGGGGTGTTGTCGAGGAGCACCCCCACGTGCGGCTCCGCCCCCGGCGGCAGGAGGTCGACGAGGAGCGCGGCGCGGGCTGCGGACTGCCGGGCGGTCCGGTGGCGGCTGAGGACGGCGGCCGGCGTCCGGGCGGCGCCGGGCCCTCCTTCCGCGCCGTGCTTCAGCCCGGGCCGGTGGTCGCCCCACTGGCGTGCGATGAGCTCCGCGACGGTTCCCGCCCCGTACTGCGGAGCGGGACCGGTTCCGTTCGTGGTCGTCGTCGGCATGCCGCCGGAGGGTAGCTGACGTTACGTCAGAACTGAACGTCGGAGCAGGCGTAGAACGCCATGGGGGTGTCGTTGACGGTCCAGACGGCGAGGATCAGGTGCCGGCCGGTCTTGCCGGCGGGCATGGAGCCGCGGTGGATGGTGGTCATGTCCGGGCGCCCGCCGTTGTAGGGGACGACGAGGAAGGGCTGGGGGTCGAGGGAGGCCCGGGTGAGCGGCTTGGTGGGGTCCCAGCCGTTCTTGGTGACGTAGTACTTGAAGTCGGTGGTGGAGTGGTTCGCGGTGAACTGCCAGCGGAAGTCGAAGGGCTGGCCGGCGTTCACCCGGGTCGCGGGCCAGGTGCCGCCGCGGGGGTCGTCGAGCTGGGCGAACTCGCCGTGGCCGCCCGAGCAGATCTGGCCGTCGGCCGGACCGGCCGCCGGGAAGCCCTTGTAGCCCTCGACGCTCTGCGGCTCCCACTGGATGGGGCCGCAGTCGGGGACGGTCTTGTTGGCGCAGAGCTTCTGGCGGCTGATGGGGGTGTCGGTGTAGCCGTGGCCGCTGGCGGTGGGGGCGGCGAACAGGGTCGCGCCGGCGAGGAGGGCGGCGCCGAGCACGGTGGCGCCGGCGGCGCGTCCGGGTATGCGGAAGGGACGCATGATGCTCCTTGGGTGTGGGGGGAGAGCCTGGCGGGGCGTGCGCGCATGGGGGCGCGCCGGGGAGGGGGAGCGGGCCCCTCGGCGGGGCCGGGTACGGGTGGGGGGCGCTAGGTCTAGACCAAGTCCCACAGTATTGACGGGAGTTGGCCATGTCTATACCAATGCGAAAACGGGTGGTCCGGTCGTCACCGGCCACCCGTTTCGGCTGCTGCTACTGGTCGGACCTGCCGGTGTAGAAGGCGACGGTGAGGTCCTTCACCAGGGCCTTGCGCTCGTAGTCGTCGAGTTCGACGATCCCGCGCGAGGTGAGCCGGTGGACGGTGTCGTCCACGGCGTCGACGACGGCGGTGAGGACGGTGTCCCGGTGCTTGGCGTCGATCGCCGCGATCCTGCGGCGTCGCATCGCCTCGGCGACCTCCGGGGCGTACTCGATACGGGTGGGCTGGGCGGAGAACACCTCGATGCCGACGGCCTCGGTGTCGGCGGCGAGGGCCCGGGTCAGCGCCTCGCCGACGGCCTCGGCGTCGCGCAGGGTCGGGGCGTCGTCGTGGAAGGCGTCGGCCGGGAGCCGGGACAGCACCCGGGCCGTGGCCGATTCGACCTGCTCGGCGAGGTACTCGATGTGGTCCTCGACGGCGAGGGTGGCACGGGCGGTGTCCCGGACCTGCCAGACGACCTGGACGACCACCTGGAGGGCGAGGCCGCCCGAGTCCACGGCGGGCATGGGCTCACTGCGCCAGTGCCGCAGCCGGACGTCCACGCGCCGGCGCAGCAGGAGGGGGCTGATCCAGGTCAGGCCGGTACGGCGGACGGTGCCGCGGTAGCTGCCGAACAGGGTGAGCACCCAGGCGTGGCCGGCCCTGGCCCGGCCGAGGCCTCCGAGGGAGAGCAGGGTGACGACGCCGAGGAAGGCGAGCGGGGGCCAGTGGGTGGCGCGGAGCCCGTGGTAGGGGCGGGGATGCACCCCGAAGGCGGCCACCAGGGGGGCGGGGACCACTCCGGCCCGCCACAGCACGGCCGCGCAGCCGGCGAGGGCGAGCGCGCCGACGGCCACGGCGATCCACCCGGGCAGGACCGGACCCCGGTGTTCCCGGAGCCGCTCGTCCGCCCGGGGCACCCGCCGCCCGGCCGGCGCCGTGCGCTCCGCGGGGCGGCGGGAGGGGGCGGGGGCGGGGGCCCCGGGGCCGGGGCGGAACGGCAGGTGCACTGGAACCTCCGTCACGGCGGCCCCCTTCACGGGCCCGCGGCGGGCGAGCGGGCCGGCGTCGGCGTCCCCGCGCACCCCGTCCTTGCCGTCGATCCCCCGGGCGACGGCCTGGGCGACGATCTCGGCCACCCCGGGCCCGGGAACGCCGGACCCCTGCGGATGCGGGATCCCCACGACGGCCTCCCGCGCGGCGGGCACCTCCCCCCGGGAACCACCGGCACGCCCCGGCTCCGGCCGGGCGGTGTGGTCCCGGTCGTACGGCCCGGCGTGCGCGAGGGGCACGACCGGCGGGTCGTGCGGCGCGGTACGGGGGGCGGGGGCGGCCGGGGGCGGCTCCGCGCGGGTGGCCGCGGAGGGGGGCGGCGCTTCGGCCCGGGCCGTCTGCGGGCGCTGCGCGGCGGGGGCGGAGGGGTGCGGTTCCCGGCAGGCGACCGGGGGTTGTGGCGCGGAGGGGGCGGCCGGAGCGTCCGGGTACGGCGGCTGCCCGCCGGAGGAGCAGGGGCGGGGCCCCCTGCGGGCGTCCGGCTGCGGCGGCTCCGCGGGGTCGGTGTCGCCCTGCGGGCCGGTGCGGGCGGCCGGGGCCTGCCACGCGGTGCGCACCGGACCGACCGTGGAGTCCGGCCCGACGAGGTCGGTGCGGGGGTGCCGCTCGGCACGGGGTGCCGGGGCGGCCGGGCGCGGCTGCTCCTCGGCGCCCGCTTCCGCGGGCGGGGGGCGGAGCGCGTCGGCGACGTGAACGTCCGGCGCGGGAACGGCCTCCAGGGCCGCGTCTGTCACCTCCGACGAGGAACGACTCGTCCGGGTCGAAGCGGCGGCCTCCGGCACGGGAGCGGTCGTCCGGGCCGGGGTGGCCGCCGGCTCTCGGGCGGGGTCGGTGTGGGCGGGGTGGCCGGCCCGGATCGACGGCTCCGGGCTCCCGGACGGAGCCGCCGTGGTGGGGCCGGCCGACGACAGGGCCGCCTCCACACGCGCCGCGGTGGCGTGCGGGGGCAGGTTCGGCTGCGGCACGGGGGCCACCGCGCGCGGATCGGCGGACCGGACCGCCCGTACCGGGTCGGCCGGGCCCTCAGCACGGTGCGGGAGCCTTGCCGTGGCGGGGTGTGCCGCGCGTACCGGTTCGGCCGGGGCGGCGGTGTGCGCGGCCTGCGGCTCCGGGCGGGCCGTCAGGGCCGGGGCGGCGGGGCCGGAGGTGAAGCGGGTGGCTCCGGCCGGACGGGGCTCCGCGCCAGGGCCCGTCGGGCGGGCGGGAGCCGCGGCCCGAACCACGCGCGTCGGATCCGGGGCCCAGGCCGACGCGACACCGTCGGTCCGGGCCCGGGCCTGCGGGGCGGCGCTTTCGGTGCGGACGGGGGCCCGGTGCGGCTGGGCCCCGGATCCGTCGAACCGGGAGACGGAGTCTCCGGCGCGGGCCGGGGCCGCCGCGTCCCGTGCGGGGGACGGCGTCGACCGCCGCACGGCGGGATCACCGGCCCGGGCCGCGGACGTCGGGCCGCCCTCCCGGGATTCCGGGGCGCCGGGGTACGCCGCGGCCACCGGGAGCGTTCCCGGCGGGATGGGCCGCTGCGGGCTGCTCGGGACACCGGCCCGGCCCCCGGAGGTCAAACCTCCCTCCTGGAACGCCGGGGCTCCGGAGTACGCCGGAGTCGTCCCCGGCGGCGTGGGCCGCTGAAGGCCCGGGGCATCGGGTCGAACCCCTGAAGTCGGGCCGCCCTCCCCGGATTCCGGGGCGCCGGGGTACGCCGCGGCCACCGGGAGCGTTCCCGGCGGGATGGGTCGCTGGAGGGTCGGGGCGTCGGGGCCGGACACCGGTGGGAGGGTGTCGTACCGGGCCCACGGGGCTCCCGGGTACGCCGCGGCCCGCCCGGCCGGGGTCTCCCCCGGCGACGCGGGCGGCGCGCTCGGGGCATCCAGGCGGGACTCCGGGGCGCCGGGGCGCATCTCCGCCTGCCCGGACGGGGGTGACGCGGGCGGACGCCGGGTGCTCAGGTCACCGGGCCCGGCCTCGGGCGCCGGTACGCCGTACCGGGACTCCGGGGCGCCGGGGTACGCCCCCGCCGGCCCGCACGCGGGCGGGCGTCCGCTGCTCGGGGCGTCGGGGCGGAGCCCGGCTGGCGGGGCGCCGTGCCGGGAGTCCGGGGTGGTGGGCGACGCCGCGGCCTGCTCCACCGGGTGCGTTCCCGGTGGGGCCGGCCGCCGGGGCGCCGCGGCATCGGGCCGGGAGACCGGCTGCGCGGTGGCGGGGTGCGTCGCCGCATGCCCGGGTGCGGTCTGCCGGGTGGCGGAGGGCGCGCAGGGGTGGAACGTGCCCGTCGTGGACGTGGTGCGGGTGGGTTGCATCGTTGCCTCCGTCATGCGAACAGCCGGCGCCAGGTTTCCGGGCCCGGGTAGCCGTCGGCCATGGCGCCGCGCCAGCCCTGCGCGCGCTGGAAGGCCTCGACGTTGCGGCGGTCGGCCTCCGTCCAGGCCTGGCCCGGGCCGGACGTGTAGTACTTGCCGAAGCCCTTCTGCACCAGCCGGCGGCCCATCGCCGCGATCGCCGGATGGGAGCCGCCCGGCCGGAAGACCCCCGGCCCCGGGTGGGCGGGGGCTCCGGCGGGGCCGGGACGCGGGGCCGGCGGGGGCGTCGTGCGGCTCGTGGGCACGATGTCGTTGCCCTGGCGCTGGACCAGCAGCCGCCAGGTGTGCTCGCCGGGGATGCCGTCCGCATCGGTGCCCGTCCAGCCCTGCGCCTGCTGGAACGCCTGCGTGGCCTGCCGGTCGGCCTCGCTCCACTTCGTACTCGGCCCGTGCGGGTAGAACCGCAGGGCGCCGCGGTCGATCAGCATCCGGCCCAGCTCGGCGACGTACTTGTTGTCGGCGCCGGGCCCGAACTTGGACGCCCCTGGGAAGGTGACCGTGGGCTGCTGCGCGGGCGGCACCGAGTCGCCCGGGAGGATCCCGCCGGCCACCCCGTTGAACCGGTACGGGACGTACTTCGCGCTGTTCTCCCAGTACCCGTACGGCGTGGCGAGCCGCCGCGTGAGCGGCGGGGTCTGCTCGTAGGCGATGTAGTGCGTGTGCGTCTCGTCGACCCAGCCGCCGAAGAGGACGACGTGCGAGCCCTTGTTGGGGTCCGCCGGGTTGTGGAACAGCAGCATGTCCCCGGGCAGCAGCTCTTCCTTGGTGATCTTCGTGGCGAAGGTGTCGAGGCTGCCGGTCCACTCGTTCGTGCCGAGGTTCCAGGCCATGGAGACGTATCCCGAGCAGTCCTGCCGGTATCCGTCCGTCCAGTACTCGGACATGCTGTAGGGGACCTGCGCCTCCAGCCACAGCTTCGCCCGGTTGATGATCGTGGCCCGGTCGATGCGCCGCGCGAGGGAGGGCGCGCCCGGCCGGCCCGGTCCGGAGGCCGGGGGGCGGCCGCCGGTGGACGGCGGACGGCCGTGCAACGGGGCCCGTCCGCCCTGCGGGCTCCCCGGGCCGCCCGGGGTGTCCCGGGCCGAGGGCCCGGAGCCGGAACCGGGGCCGGGGCCGTGACCGGGGCCGTGACCGGACGGGTGCGCAGGGCCGTGCGAGGAGCCGTGCGACGGGGTGTTCCCGGGAGCGTGGGCAGGGGTGCGCGAGGGTCCGTGCGGGGAGGTGCGGGGGGCGCCGGCCGCATGCGGGGCGCCGGGGCCACCCCCGGGACCAGCCACGTGCCCCCGACCGTCCGCAGGCCCGGAACCGGCGGGCCGCCCGTGGCCGGCCGCATGCCCGGGACCGGCCGCAGGCCCGGAGTCGGCGTGCCGCCCGGGGCCGGCCGCATGCCCCCGACCATCCGCAGGCCCGGAGTCGGCGTGCCGCCCGGGGTCGGCCGCGTGGGGGGAGGCGTCCGCGGGTTCGGGAACGGTCGCCCGCCCGCGGACCGGTGCCGGCTCCGACGGGCTCGGCTTCGCCGGGGACGGGTGACCCGCCAGCGCGGCCGCCGGACCGGCGCCGCCCAGGACCACCCCGGCCGCCGTGGCCAGCACCAGGGCCCTGCGGGCCCCGCGCACGGCCGGGAGCCCGGCGTCGCGCAGCGCTATGGCCGACCCGCGGGCGAGGGTCCGGCGCCGCTGCGCGCACCCGGGGCACACGCAGTCGCCGACGGGCTCGTACTCCTCGAAGACAGGCATCGGCATCGGCGTCGGTCCGTGCACCGGAGGCTGCGTCGTCATGCGGTTCCGTCCACTCCCCTGATCGGTCCTGAGCGGGCCGATCGCTCCTGCTCGTCGTCGGTCCGGGCCCGGCCCGCATCCGACGGAGCGTCAGAAGTGGCCCGACCCAGACATATCGTGCACGATAAACCCCCCAAACATGGGTTAATCGGACAACGCGGGCGCGGCTGGTCACGAGCACCTCTGGAAGTGGGGTAGAGTTTTCCCTGTCAGCAAGCGCCGCTAGCTCAGTTGGTTAGAGCAGCTGACTCTTAATCAGCGGGTCCGGGGTTCGAGTCCCTGGCGGCGCACAGACAGGGGAAGCCCCCGCAGCGAAAGCTGCGGGGGCTTCTTCGTCGTTCGGCCGGTGGCTACGCCGCCGCGCCCCGCCCGGTCCCCGCGCCCGTCAGGTACGCCGAGACCACCACGTTCGCCGAGTACTGCCCGGCGGCCTTGTCGTAGGTCCCGCCGCAGGTCACCAGCCGCAGCTCCGCGCGGCCCTCGACCCGGGGCCCGTACGCCTGGTGGGGGTCGAAGCCCGCGCGCTCGTAGACCCGCACGTCCTCGACGGTGAACTCGGCGACCGTCCCGTCCGCCCGCGCCACGCGGACCTTCTCCCCCGGCTTGACCGAGCCCAGGCCGAAGAAGACCGCCGGCTTGGACTTCGTGTCCACGTGCCCCACCATCAGCGCCGCCCCCACCGCGCCGGGCGCCGGGCCCGCGCCCCACCAGCCCACCGTGCCGGGCAGCTCGTACGGCGGCGGCTCGATCGCCCCGTGGCGGTCCAGGCCCCGCGCGATCACCGGCGCCTGCACCCCCAGGGACGGTACGTCGAGCCGGGCGGGCATCGCCGCGGTCAGCGGCGGCCGCGCGGCGGGCAGACCCGGCCCGGCGGCCCGGCCTCCGGCCCCCGCGGAGGGCGGACCGGCCGGCACCCCGGTGATCTCCTTGCCCCACAGCCAGAGGCCGAGCACCAGCACCGACCAGGCGGTGAAGGTCAGCAGCCGGCCGCCGGCGGAGGGCCGGGGCCCGCTCATCCGCCGTTGCGGCGGCGGCGCAGGGTCAGGGCGCGGCCGGCGACCGCCAGCGTGGCCGCGGCGGCCAGGACCGCGCCGATGACGGTCTGCGGCAGGCCGGGGCCGTCCCCGTGGTGGCTCTTCTTCGCCGCGGCGGCAAGCCGGGTGGTCTCCGCGACCTGGGCGGCCATCGCGCCGCCACCCGCGTGGACCGGCCAGACGGGCGAGTGGTGGGGCTCGGGGCGGTGGTCGCGGTGGCGGATCTCCAGGGAGCCGCGCAGGCCCTCGTCACGGCCCTCGCACTTGACGCGGACCTCGTGCCAGCCGGGGTCGGCGTGCGAGCGGATCTCGGCCTCCCCGAAGAGGGTGCGCGGGTCCTCGTGGCCCTTGTGCAGCCGGACCTCGGAGTCGAAGACGGGGGACCGGGCCACCGCCCAGTCGCCATCGCAGGCCCTGACACGGACCTTGACCCGCCCGCCCGGTGCGACCGGATTCGGCTCGACGGAGACACCGCCGCGGTCCCCTTCGTTCGCCAGGGCGGCGGGGGCGGTCACGGCGGTGCAGGCCGCCAGGGTCACGGCCACCGCCGCGGCACGGAGAGCGATCAGAGAACAGCGCATGGTGAACCTCCTCGACTAGGAGGTTCACGCGCGGCGCGCCGCCCCGCATCCGGAGCGGCGCCCTTTTGGCCCGTACGTGTCATCCATACGCCCCAACGCCCCCCGCCCCCGGGTCCCCCGCCCGGCCCACGGGGCGGCTACACGAGGCCGACGAGATCCGCGATGGAGTCGACCGTCCGGGTGGGGCGGTAGGGGAACTTCTCGGTGTCCTCCATCGTGGTCAGCCCGGTCAGCACGAGGAAGGTCTGCATGCCGGCCTCCAGGCCGGCCAGCACGTCGGTGTCCATCCGGTCGCCGATCATCGCGCTGGTCTCGGAGTGGGCTCCGATGGCGTTGAGGCCCGTGCGCATCATCAGCGGGTTGGGCTTGCCCGCGAAGTACGGCTGCTTGCCGGTGGCCTTGGTGATGAGCGCGGCGACCGCGCCGGTGGCCGGGAGCGGGCCCTCGGTGGAGGGACCGGTCTCGTCGGGGTTGGTGCAGATGAAGCGGGCGCCGCCGTTGATCAGGCGGACGGCCTTGGTCATGGCCTCGAAGCTGTAGGTGCGCGTCTCGCCCAGGACCACGTAGTCGGGCTCGTGGTCGGTGAGGATGTAGCCGATGTCGTGCAGGGCGGTGGTCAGGCCCGCCTCGCCGATGACGTACGCCGTGCCGCCCGGGCGCTGGTCGTCGAGGAACTTCGCGGTGGCCAGGGCCGACGTCCAGATGTTGTCCACGGGCACGTCCAGGCCCATGCGGCTGAGCCGGGCCTGGAGGTCGCGCGGGGTGTAGATCGAGTTGTTGGTGAGGACCAGGAAGGGCTTGCCGGACTCGCGCAGCCGCTTGATGAAGGCATCGGCGCCGGGGATCGGCGTGCCCTCGTGGATGAGGACCCCGTCCATGTCGGTGAGCCAGGATTCGATCGGCTTGCGCTCTGCCACGGATTTCTCTCCGCTCTGGTGGCCTCTGACCTGTGGGTCTGTGGTCTGTACCACCCACCCTAGCGGGCGCGGGCCGTGGACGCGGGGGGCGTCCACGGCCCGGACGGCCTAGCCCAGGCGGACGTTGTCGACGGTCCAGAACCAGTTGTTGGTGCCGCTGTAGCGGAAGCGGATCTGGACGTCGGTGGCGCCCGCCGGGATCCGGAGCGGGAGGGACTCCGTCCTGGCGACGGCGTCGGCCGTGTACGTCGTGACCACGGCCGGGGCGCCGCCGTCGTAGGAGACGAGGACCTGGGCGGTCTGGCCGGCCTCGTGGCGGTAGTGCGTCTGGAAGGACAGGGTGCGCGTGGAGCCGCCGGTGACGGGCCACTTGGGGGTGATCAGGGTGGAGTCGAAGGTGCCGGTGTGGCTCTTGTCGTCCCACTCGTCGGAGTCGGCGACGGCGAACACGTCGCGGGAGCGGACGTTCAGCTCGCGCCACTGGTCGCGCTGCGCCTGGGTCCAGAACTCGTCGGTGGCGAAGGCCCATCCGGCCCACTCGGTGACACCGCCGGTGCCCATCTTCGAGTTGTCCACGGACCAGCCGGCGGGCGGGGTGTGCGTGGAGCCCTTCATCCCGGCCGGAATGCCGGTCTCGTCCACGCGGGCCCGGAGGGCGGGGCGCAGGGTGTCGAAGGGGTCGTCGTCGTCGGGGGCGTCGAGGGGGACGCCGTCCAGTCCGGTGGTGGGGACGCCGACCTGGGCGAGGGCGGTGGCGGCGACGTCGACGGGCTTGACGTCGTCGCGTACCGAACCGGCGGGGATCCCGGCGCCCTTGGCGATGACGAAGGTGCCGCGCTCCTGGAGGGTGGAGCCGCCGTGGCCGCCGGCGTCGGTGTGGCCGTGGTCGGTGGTGACCAGGATCTTCCAGTTCTCCTGGGCGTACGTCGGGCGGTCCTTGACGGCGGTGAGGAGCCGGCCGACGAGGGTGTCGACGCGGCCGATGGCGTCGAGGTACTGCCGGCTGGCGGCGCCGTGGGAGTGGCCGGCGCCGTCGACCTGGCCGAGGTAGACGAAGGAGGCGTCGGGGTTGCCGTCGCGCAGTTCGGCCGAGGCGGCCGTGGCGATCTTCGGGTCCTCGGACTCGTAGCCGTCGCGGTCGCCCTTGAGGGAGAGGCGCTTGTCGACCTTGGCCGAGAAGATCGGGCCGCCCGCGTCGGTGGAGGTGATGGGCTCCCAGTCGGCGGCCGCGTAGGTGTTGAGGGCCGGCTTGGCGTTCTCGGCGCGGGTGAGGAAGTCCGGGTGGGCGGTGTAGTTCCTGCCGGTGAAGGAGTTGTCCTTCACCCCGTGCCTGTCGGGCCAGACGCCGGTGGCGATGGTGGACCAGCCGGGGCCGGAGGAGGTGGCGGCCATGGGGCTCGCGTAGAGGGTGCTGCGGGCGGTCAGGCCCTCGGCCATCAGGCCCTTCAGGTTGGGGGCGTCGGCGGCCTCGACGCGGTCGAGGACCATTCCGTCGAGGCCGATGACGAGGACCTTGTCGGTGGAGCCGGCGGCGGCCCGGGGGGCGGCCGCCGCGGCCTTGGCGGCCGCTTCCGCCGCGGCCTTGGGGTCGCCGGTGGCGGCGGTGGCCGTGGCGGTGAGGCCGAGGCCGGTGGCGAGCAGGGCCGTGGCGGTGGCGGTCACGGCGAGGGTGCGTCCGCGCAGGACAGGGGACACGTACTCCTCCAGGAGCAAGTGGGCGTGTGTGGGTGT
This sequence comes from Streptomyces sp. NPDC093801, assembly GCF_040701585.1. Taxonomy (NCBI): domain Bacteria; kingdom Bacillati; phylum Actinomycetota; class Actinomycetes; order Kitasatosporales; family Streptomycetaceae; genus Streptomyces; species Streptomyces sp. NPDC093801. Next base: position 61,818 of record NZ_JBFBDP010000013.1, read on the forward strand.
GTGCGCGTGCGGGTGCCGCAGCGCGCGGACGGGCGCGCATGCGGCGGGTCCGGACCGAGGTGCGGAGTCGGTCCAGACCCGTTATCTGTTCGATATGGTTCCCGGTGGGGGTGGCCGGGAGGTCAAGGCTCAGCTGCCGGTCGCGGACTTCCACGCGTCGACGTAGGCCGTGAGGTTCTTGTCGATGTCGGCCCAGTCCGGCTCGAAGACCTCGACGCCGCCCATCAGCTTGGCGAGTTCGATGGCGTTGGCGTCGGTGGGCTTGACGTCCGTGCGGGCGGGGAAGCCGCCACCGACCTCGCTGACCAGCTTCTGGGCGTCCTCGCTGAGCAGGTGGTCGAGGAGCTTCTTGCCGTTCTCGGTGTGCGGGGCCTTGGCGACCAGGCCAGCCGCGTACGGGAGGGCGAAGGTGGTGGGCCTGCCGCCGTCCTTGGCGGGGAACCAGATGCCGAGGTTCGGCATGGACTTGGACTGGGCGAAGTTCATCTGGACGTCGCCGTTGGCGACGAGCAGTTCGCCCTTGTCGGTCTTGGGCGCGAGCTTGCTGGTGGAGGACGACGGGCCGACGTTGTTCGCCTGGAGCCTCTTGAGGAAGTCCATCGCCTGGTCCTTGCCGCCGAAGTCGTGCACGGCCTTGACCAGGACGGCCGTGCCGTCGCCCGCGACGCCGGGGGTGGAGTACTGGAGCTTGCCCTTGTACGTGGCGTCGAGGAGCTCCTCCCAGGTCCTGGGGGCGGTGGTCAGCTCCTTCTTGTTGTAGACGAAGCCGAAGTAGTTGTTGACGACGGAGGTCCACTTGGCGTCGGCGGCCTTGTCGGCGCCGTTGACCTGGTCGGAGCCCTGCGGGGCGTAGGCCTGGAGCAGGCCCTTTCCGTCGGCCTGTTGGATGAAGGGCGGCAGGGTGATCAGTACGTCGGCCTGGGTGTTGGTCTTCTCGCGGACGGCGCGCTGGACCATCTCGCCGGAGCCGCCTTCGACGTACTTGACCTCGATGCCGGTCTTCTTGGTGAAGTCGGCGAAGACCTTGTCGTACCAGCCGTCGCCCTTGTCGCTCTTGAGGCCGTCGGCGCTGTAGACGGTGACGGTCTTCTCGCCGCCGCCCGCGGAGTCGGAGCCGGCGGCGGTGGAGGAGCCTCCGCAGGCGGTGAGGGTGGTGGCGAGGGCGAGGCCGGCGGTGAGGGCGGTGGCGGTGCGGAGCAGGAGGGCTCTGGACACGGGGACTTCCTTACGGGGACGGGGGTGTGCGGGCTGGGGGCGACGCGGGGGGGTGTCAGCGGTAGGAGGCGCGGGTGCGGATGCGGGAGACGGCCAGGAGGACCAGCAGGGTGGCGGCCATCAGCACCACGGCGACGGCGGATCCGCCGAAGAGCGAACCGCGGTCGGTGGCGGTGAAGATCCGGACCGGGAGGGGCGTCCAGTCCGGCGGGTAGAGCATCATCGTGGCGCTCAGCTCGCCCATGGACAGGGCGAAGCAGAGTCCGGCGGCCGCCGTGAGGGACGGCAGCAGGAGGGGGAGCCTGACCCGCCACAGCACGTACGCGGGACGGGCGCCCAGGGAGGCGGCCGCCTGCTCGTACGCGGGGTCGAGACGCACCATGGCGGCCGAAACCGACTGGTAGGCGAACGCCGTGACGAGAACGGCGTGCGCCAGGACCACGATCGTGCCGGTGCCGTTGAGTAGCAGCGGGGGCTTGCTGAACGCGACGAGGACGGCGAGGCCGACGACCACGGACGGCACGGCGACCGGCAGCATGAACAGCGCGTCCAGGGCCCGCTTGCCGCGCCGGCCGAGGGCGGCGGCGGCCAGGGCGGCCCAGGTGCCGGCGGTGAGCGCGAGGAGGCTGGCGGCCAGGGCGGTGACCAGGGAGGTGGTCAGGGCCTGGAGCGATTCCCCCTGGACGGCGGAGGCGTAGTGCGCGGTGGTCGGGCCGGAGGGGAGGGCACCGGACCAGTGGGTGGCGAAGGAGGCGGCCACGACCACGAGGAGGGGCAGGGCGAAGAGGGGGACGAAGAGGATCCCGAACAGGGTCCAGGCGGCCCAGCGGCCGCCCCTGCTATGCACCAGCACGCTTGCCCACCACCCGGTAGAGGCCGAACAGGCCGATGGATATGGCGATGTTGACGACGGCGGCCACGCAGGCGGCCGGGTAGTCGGATTCGAGGACCGCCTTGCCGTAGACGAGCATCGGCAGGGTCGTGACGCCCTTGGCGCCGGTGAACAGGACGATGCCGAACTCGTTGAGGCACATGACGAGGACGAGGCTGCCGCCCGCCGCGAGGGCGGGGAGGGCCTCGGGGAGGACCACCTGCCGGACGATCCGGGCGGGGCGGGCGCCGAGGCCGGCGGCCACCTCCAGCTGGGCGGTGTCCAGCTGGGAGAAGGCGGCGAGCAGGGGGCGCATCACGAAGGGGGTGAAGTACGTGATCTCCGCGAGGAGGACGCCCCAGGGGGTGGTGAGGAAGTGGAACGGGCCTTCGGCGCCGCCGAGGGTGTCGGTCCAGAGGCCGTTGGCCAGGCCGACGGTTCCGTAGATGAAGAGGAGGGCGAGGGTGATGAGGAAGGAGGGGAAGGAGAGGAAGACGTCGATGAACTTGGCGACGGCCCTGGCGCCGGGGAAGGGGACGAAGGCGATGACCAGCGCCAGGGTGAAGCCGAGGAGGAGGCAGCCGGCGGTGGCGGCGAGCGCCAGCCGGACGGTGGTGCCGAGGGCTTCGCGGAAGGCGTGGGAGGCGAAGACGGCGGAGTAGGCGTCGAGGGCGCCGCCGCCGTTGTCGGGGGTGAGGGACTGCCGGACGACCAGGGCGAGCGGGTAGAGGAACACCAGCCCGAGCAGGGCGACGGGCGGCAGCGCCCAGACGGCCCGCGGCAGCCGCCGGCTCCCCTGCGGGGCGGGGGCGGGAGCGGGGTCGCGCACGGGGTCGAGTGCCGCGTTCGGGGCCGGGTCGGGTACGGGCGCGCGGGCCGGTACGGGGTCCGGTACGGGGTCCGGTACGGGGGCGGGGGCCGCGGCCTGGGCCGGGGCGGGGGCCGCGGCCGGGGCCGGGGCGGGGGCCGCGGCCGGGGCCGGGGCGGGTGCCGCGGCCGGGGCCGGGGCGGGTGCCGCGGCCTGGGCCGGGGCGGGTGCCGCGGCCTGGGCCGGGACCGGCGGGGACGGGCGGGCCGCAGTGTGGGCCGAGGGGGCCGGGGCCGGGGCGGCCGGGGCGGCCGAGGGGGCCGGGGCCGGGGCGGCCGGGGGCCGGGCGGCCTCAGGCACGGGTGACCCCCGCCGCCAGGAGCACCGCGTCGCGGGGCTCGAAGTGGAGGGTGACCGCGTCGCCCAGGGCCGGGGTCTCCCGCAGCTCGGGGAGGTCGGCCTTGACACGGTGCCCGCCGACGTCGACGTACAGCCGGTGCGTGGAGCCGCGCCACTGCACCTCGGCGATGGTGCCGCGCAGGGCGTTGGGCCCCTCGCCGAGGCCCAGCAGGTGCGGCCGTACGCACAGGGTGGCGGAGGAGCCGGGGGCCGCCGGGCCCCGGTCGAGGGTCAGGGGGCGTCCCTCGAACAGGGCACCGCCCTCGGCGACCGTCACCGGGAGCAGGTTGGCGTTGCCGACGAAGGACGCCGTGAACTCCGTGCGCGGCGCCCGGTACAGCTGCTGCGGGGTGCCGCAGTCCTGGAGGCGGGCCCGGTCCATGACGGCGATCCGGTCGGCCAGGGTGAGGGCCTCGACCTGGTCGTGGGTGACGTACAGGATGGAGACGTCGGGGAGTTCGCGGTGCAGCCGGGCGAGTTCGGCCAGCATCCCGGAGCGCAGCTGGGCGTCGAGGGCCGAGAGGGGCTCGTCGAGCAGGAGGACCCCGGGTCGGATGGCGAGGGCACGGGCGATGGCCACCCGCTGCTGCTGTCCGCCGGAGAGCTCACGGGGGTAGCGCTTGGCGTAGGCGGCCATCCCCGTCATGTCCAGGGCCCCGGTGACCCGGGCCGGGATCTCGGCCCGGGGGGCCTTCTGGGCGCGCAGGCCGAAGGCGACGTTGTCCTCGACCCTCATGTGCGGGAAGAGCGCGTACTGCTGGACGACCATGCCGATGCCGCGCTTGTGCGGCGGGAGGGCGGTGACGTCCCGGCCGCCGATCAGCACGCGTCCGGCGACGGGCCGGACGAAGCCGGCTACGGCGCGCAGGGCGGTGGTCTTCCCGGAGCCGGAGGGGCCGAGCAGGGCCATGACCTCGCCGGGTTCGACGGTCAGGTCGAGGGAGTCCAGGACGGTGGTGCCGTGGTAGGCGACCGAGACGGAGTCGAAGCGGATGCCGCTCACGACGGCTCCCGGAGGAGGGCGGGGAGTTCGGCGACGGAGCCCAGGACGTGCGTGGCGCCGTGCCCGGTGAGCGTGTCCCGGCCGTGGGCGCCGGTGAGGACCCCGGCGACGGTGCCCGCTCCGGCGCGGGTGCCGCTGAGCATGTCGTAGGCGGTGTCCCCGGCGACGACGGTCTCGCGCACGTCGGCCACGGCGCCGGTGCGCAGGAACGCGGCCAGCACCATGTCGGGGTAGGGGCGGCCGCGGCCGCCCGCGTCGGCGGGGCAGAGGGCGAGGTCGGCCAGGTCCCGCCAGCCGAGGGCGTGGAGGACGGCGTCCTGGGTGACGCGGGCGAAGCCGGTGGTCAGGACGACGGTGTGGCCGTCGGCGCGGAGCCGCTCGATGGTCGCGCGGGCTCCGGGGACCTCGGACACGAGGCCGCCGTCGACGAGCTGCGCGTAGGCCTCCTCGAAGGCGGAGTTGGCGAGCTGTGCGCGCTCCTCCGTGCCGAAGAGGTGACGGAAGACGGAGATCTTCGACTCGCCCATGGTGTCGCGGACGTACTGGAGCTTCTCGGCGTGGTCGGGGGTGCCCGGCTCGACGCCGAGGCGGTCGGCGGCGCGTTCGAAGGCGCGCTCGACGAGTCCGCCGTCGGCGACGGTGGTGCCGGCCATGTCGAGGACGATCAGCTTGCCGGGGGTGCGGGTTTCGGTCATGCGGCTCACCAGCCCAGTTCGTTCGCGGTGGTTTCGGCGATGGCGGGCGAGCAGGTCATGCCCCGGCCGCCCGGTCCGGTGACGAGCCAGACGCCTTCGCCGACCTGCTGGCGGTGGACGACGCGGCCGGTGTCGGTGCACTGCGCGTACACGCCCGCCCAGCGGTGCCTGGTCTTCGGCAGCGGGCGGCCCAGGAAGGACTCGACGACCGCGGTGAGGTGGTCGTAGGGGTCCTCGACGGTGTCGAACGCGAAGGGGTGCTCGTACTCGTGGGTGTCGCCGATGGTCAGGCCGCCGTCCTGGCGCTGGACCATCAGCAGCTGCATCCTGTGCGCGGCGGCGACGGGCGTCTGGGCCTGCTCGGCGTTGAGGACGTCGAGGGCCTCGCTCCGGTAGGCGGGGTAGTAGCGGAAGCTGTCGGCGTCGGCGACGGAGGTGGTGAGCGGCTCGCCGAGGGGGGCGGTCTGCATCATCTGGAGCCGGACGCGGCGCACGGGCAGGTCGGGGACGAGTGCGCGGACCAGGCCGGAGAGCCAGGCGCCGGTGGCGAGGACGACGGCGTCGCCGCGGTGGACGTCGCCGTGGTCGTCGCGGACGGCGCCGGGGCCGGCCAGGTCGCGGACCTCGCGCCCGGGCAGGAAGGTGTAGCGGCCCGAGGCGCGGAGGGCCTCGCGGAGGTGGAGCTGGGCGGTGCGCGGTTCGACGGCGGCGTCGCGCTCGCACCACAGCGCGGCCTCGAAGGCGCCGCGCAGGGCCGGGTTGATCGCCCGCGCCTCGGCGGCGGTGACCAGCTCGTAGCCGCGGGCGGCGGCGTCGGGGCGGGCGACGGCCGCCTCGGCGACCGCGTACTCGCGGGCGTTGCGCACGGGGGTGAGGGAGCCGATGGCGCGGAAGCCCAGGCCGGGCACCTCCGCGCCGATCCGCTCCCAGAGCTCGCGGGCGCGCAGGGCGGTGTCGAGCTCCTCGCCCCCGGCCCGGCCGCTGACCCAGATCTGGCCGAAATTGCGCAGCGAGGCGCCGCGCGCCTCGGCCTCGCGCTCGATCTGGACGACCTCGTGGCCGCGTTGGACTGCTTGCCAGGCGTGCATGGTGCCGACCACGCCGCCTCCGACGACTATGACTCTCACGGCGTCCACGCTCGGGGCGGTCCGTGACCCGGGAGGATCGGGTGGGCGTCGGGACGGTGAACAGCCCTCGACGCTTGGACTAGACCCGTTATCTTCCTGTGATGTGAATGGGGCGGTTGGGGTGGTCACATTCCTTTTATCCGGGGACTATTCGGGCCGCAGGCGGGTCGTGAAGCTGAACCGGTCGCCACGGTAGAGCGAACGCACCCGCTCCAGCGGGAGGCCGTCCTGGTCCCGCGAGAAGCGGTGGATGAGCAGCATCGGGAGCGCGGGCGGGGTGCCGATCAGCAGGGCCTCGCGGGGGGTGGCGAGGACGGTCTCCAGCTTCTCGTCGGCGTCCCCGAAGGAGATGCCGAGGCTGTCGCGGAGGTATCCGTAGAAGGAGGAGTCCGGCTGGAAATCGACGTCGAGGCGGGGGGCCCGGGCGACCCGGACGTACGTGCTCTCCAGCCCGACGCGCTCGTCGTCGGCGAGCAGCACGCGCTCCAGGTGCCAGACGGGCTCGCCGGGTTCGGCGCCGATGCCGCGGGCGAGTTCGGGCGGGCAGGGGAACCGCTCCAGGCCGATGAGGCTGCGGCCGGGCCGGCGGCCCTGGCGGCGCACGCCCTCGGTGTAGCTGGCGAGCGACAGGGGCTGCTCCAGCTTGGGGCCCGCGACGACGGTGCCGCGCCCGGAGCGGCGGAGGCGGCCCTCCAGCAGCAGCTCCCGCAGGGCCTGCCGCACGGTCTCGCGGGACACCTCGTACCGCTCGGCGAGGTCCCGCTCGGTGGGCAGCGCCCCGCCTTCGCCGAGCTCGTCGAGGAGATCGGCGATACGGGCCTTGACGGCGTAGTACTTGGGGATGCGGCCGTGCTCGGGGATCCCGGAGCGGACGGGCGAGCCGGGGCGGTGGGGGGCGGGGTGCCGGGTCTGTTCTTCCACGCTCGGACTGTACGTGCGGGAGGTGTACGGGAGGTGCGGGGCGGGGCGGGGGGCCACGGGGGGCGACAGGGGGTGCAGCCGGCCGGGTGGGGACGGGGGCGGGAGCCGACGGGGGCGGGGGCCGACGGGGGCGATGGCGGGCGGGGACGCCGCGGCGGACGGGGGGGTGCGGCCGCGGGTGGGGTTCGGCGGCCGCCCGGGCGCGATGGCCACGGGGTACGGCAGCGGATGGGCGGTGACGGGCGAGGGCGGCGCTGCGGTGGTGGCCGACCAGGGTGCGGCGGCGGACGGAGGTGCGGTGGCGGGCGAGGGCGGCGGGGGCCGACTGGGGTGGCACGGCGTGTGGGGCGCGGCGGGGGGGCACGGCGGGGGGCACGGCATGTGGGGCGCGGCGGGGGGGCACGGCATGTGGGGCACGGCGGGGGGGCACGGCATGTGGGGCACGGCGGGGGGCACGGCGGGAGGCACGGCGGGGGGGCGCCGCGGCGGACAAGGGCGCGGCGGGGCCGACGGGGGTGCGGTGACGGCCAGGGGGTCGGCGGCGGCGGACGGGGGGCCGCCGCCGGGCTCAGCGCGAGGGGCGCGGGCCGTGCGGTGCCCGGCGCAGGCGGCGGGCGCCGAGGAGCAGGCCGCCTCCGACGGCCAGGGCGGCGAGGGCCCCGGCCCCGTAGGCCCGGTCCCGCCGACCGGTGTGCGCGAGCGAGCCCGCCGTGACGGAGTCGTCGGGGTCCTCGGGGCCCTCCACGGAGAACCGGTATCCGCCGGCCTCGCCGATCCACTCCCCGTCGTCCCCCTTCCTCTGCACGAGGGCCGCGTCCGCGACCACCTCGCCGAGGGGGGTGTCGGGGGCGAAGGCGAGCTGCACCTTGACGGTGACGGAGCCGCCGGCCGGCACGGAGAAGCCGGGGAAGGCGTCCTTCCCGTCGAACACCGCGATGATCTCGTCGCGGTCGCTGCGCTCCAGGGTCACGGGGTAGGGGCCGCCGGGGGCCTGGAAGTCCATGCGGAGGTGGGCGGGGCGCAGGGCGCGGGCGGGGTCGGTGAAGACGATGACGGGGTGGATGGCGGTGCAGGGGCCGCCGGTGGTGTTGGTCAGGTCCAGCAGCCAGCTCTGCGGGCCGCCGCCGGCCCGGTAGACCGCCGGGCCGCCGCGGATCCTGGCCCCGATGGGGAAGGCGTTGCTCTTGCCGTCCCCGCAGGTGGCGCGGGCGCGGGAGGGCGTCGCGGGCGCGGGCATGGCCGGGGCGGGCGCGGGGTGGGGGGCGCCACCGGTGCCGTTGTCCGCGACGGCGGAGGGTGCGGCGAGGGAGAGGAGGAGGGCCGTGAGGGCAAGGGCGTTGCGCAGTCGCATGGAAGACCTCGCTGCTCGCCGGACGGAAGTGATGATCGGACGAGGCGACAATCACCCCGCCTCCGCCCGCACCTTCCCACGCCCCCGCTCCCCCTCCTCACGTCCACGCCCGAGTCCTCCCGCTTTACCCCCGGATGGCCCCGGGGCCGTCCGGCCACGACCTACCCCACTCGGCCACGCCGGGGCGGGGCGGCACGCCGGGCGCCGGAGCCGAAGCCACCGGCCCGCGGACCCGTGCACCGCCCCGGGACCACCCGCAGCACCGACCGCGCCGCGCCGGGGCCCGGCATTCCGTTCGCCGGAGCCGGGACGCGGGCCGCTTACGCGGACCCGGCCGGGTCCGCCGAAGCCGGGGGCGGGATCGGGACCGCCCCCGAGACCGGGGCCGAAGGGGCCCGCCGGGTTCCCGCCCGCCGGACCGGCCGTCCACGCCGCCGGACGCCCGCCCGGCGGCGTGGACGCCTGCCTGCCCGACGCCGGCCCCCGGTGCCCCGTCCGGCCCCGAAGCCCTCGCCCCGACCTGAACGACTTTCCCACCCACCGGGCCTGCCCCTGCCGTCCTTCCACCCACCGGCCCACCCCGGCCGCCCGGACCTGCCCGCCCACCGGACCCGCCCCGACCCGACCGGCCATCCCGCGCACCGACCCGTGCCCCGCGGCCGCCCGGCCATCCCGCGCACCGACCGCGCCCCGACCCCACCGGGCCGGCCCCACCCCAACCTGCCCGACCACCGGCCCCACCCCAACCTGCCCGACCACCGGCCCCACCCCGACCCGCCATCCCGCCCACCGCCCGCGTCCCGGCCAGCCGGGCCTGCCCAACCACCAGCCCCAACCCCGCCTGCCCGACCACCGGCACCACCCCGACCCGGCCGGCCTCCCCACCCACCGGCCCTACCCTCGGCCCGACCGGCCTCCCCACCACCGGCCCGCCCTGCGGCCGCCCGGTGGGTTCAGCCGTGTCCGAACAGCGGTGCCAGTGCCAGCTCCGCCGCCCCCTCCGCGACCCCGGCCGGCGCCCGCGCCACCAGCGGCGGCGGGCCGGCGGTCAGGACGCGGGCGGCCAGCACCTCCTGCACCCCCTTCACGAACACCTCCGGGTGCCCCGCGACCACCCGGCCCCCCAGCAGCACGCGGTCCACGTCGAGCAGCGCCACCAGGTTCGCCGCCCCCTCGCCCAGCACCCGCGCCGCCTCCGCCAGGTCGCCCCGGGCCACCGCCTCCAGGCAGAGCACCTCCAGGCAGCCCCGGCCCCCGCACCGGCAGGGCGGGCCGTCCAACCGCAGCACCTGGTGTCCGAACTCCCCCGCGCCCGACCGCGCACCCCGGTAGACCGCACCGTCCAGCCGCAGCCCGGCCCCGAGCCCGGTCCCGACGTGCAGGTACACGGAAGATCCGGAGCCGGACCCGCCGGGGCCACCGGGGCCACCGGGGCCACCGGACCCGCCGGGGCCACCGGCGCCACCGGCGCCACCGGGCCCGCCCAACACGCCCGGCCCCACCGCCGCGACCCCGGCGTTGGTGTCCTTGTCCACCACCACCGCAGCCCCCAACCGCCCCGCCAGCACCTCCCGCAACGGGAACCCCTCCCACTCGGGGAACCCGGTCACCCGCCCCAGCACCCCGCTGCGCCAGTCCAGCGGTCCCGGTGCGGCCACGCCCACCCCGAGCAGCGGCGGAGCCTCCCCGCCACCGCCCGACACCCGCACGACCGCCCGTACGACCGCGTCCACCACCGCCTCCGGGCCCGCCCCGAAGTCCAGCGGTCCGCTCCACTCCGCGACGACCCCGCCCGCCAGGTCGACCCGTACGGCCCTCAGCGCGTCGCGGTCCAGGTGCACCCCCACGGCGTGCCGGGCGCCGGGCACCAGCCGCAGCCGGGTCCGCGGCTTGCCGCCGGTCGACGCGTCGCGGCCCGCCTCGGCCACCAGGCCCTCGGCCGCGAGCCGGGCGGTGATCTTGCTGACGGCCTGCGGGGTGAGCCCCGTACGGGCGGCGAGCTCGGCGCGCCCCAGCCCCGCCGGGCCCGCGGCGCGCAGCAGGTCCAGCAGCAGGGCCTCGTTGTGCCCGCGCAACGCCGGCAGGTTCGCCCCGCCCCGGCCGCCCTCCGCGTTTCCCCTGTTCACCCAGCCATTGTCCACCCTCCTTGCACTTACACAACACTGTTGCCAAAGTGGATGCCATGAACGCCTCCCCCTCGGCCTCGCTCTCGGCCTCCTCCACCACTTCCCCCCGCACCCCCCTGCGCGTCGCGCTCATCGGCTACGGACTCGCCGGCTCCGTCTTCCACGCCCCGCTGGTGTCCGCGACCGAGGGCCTCGTCCTCGACACCGTCGTCACCTCCGACCCCGGCCGGCAGGCCCGGGCCCGCGAAGCCCACCCCGGCGTCCGCGTCACCGCCTCCGCCGACGAGCTGTGGGAGCGCGCGGGCGGCGGGGAGGACGCCCTCGGCCTCGTCGTCATCGCCTCCCCCAACAAGACCCACGTCCCGCTCGCCACCGCCGCCCTCACCGCCGGCATCCCGGTCGTGGTGGACAAGCCGCTCGCCGCCACCGCCGCCGAGGCGCGCGAACTCGCCGCGCTCGCCGCGCGGACCGGAACCTTCCTGTCCGTCTTCCAGAACCGCCGCTGGGACAACGACTTCCTCACCGTGCGCCGCCTCCTCGCCGACGGCGAACTCGGCGAGATCCAGCGGTTCGAGTCCCGCTACGAGCGCTGGCGCCCCCAGCTCAAGGGCGGCTGGCGCGAGTCCGGCGCGCCGGAGGAGATCGGCGGCCTGCTCTACGACCTCGGCAGCCACGTCGTCGACCAGGCGCTGGTGCTGTTCGGCCCGGCCGTACGGGTCTACGCGGAGACCGACGTGCGCCGCCCGGGCGCAGAGGCGGACGACGACACGTTCATCGCGATCACGCACGCGAACGGCGTCCGCTCGCACCTCTACGTCAGCGCCACCGCCGCCCAGCTCGGCCCGCGCTTCCGCGTCCTCGGCTCGCGGGCCGGATACGTCAAGTACGGCCTGGACCCGCAGGAGGCCGCGCTGCGCGAGGGACTGCGGCCGGGCGGTGCGGGCGGAACGGCGTGGGGCGAGGAGCCGGAGCACCTGTGGGGACGGCTCGGCTCCGGCGAATCCCCGCTGACCGGCGGCGGAGAGCCGGTGCCGACGGTCCCGGGCGACTACCCGGCCTACTACGCGGCGGTCGAGGAGGCGCTGCGCACGGGCGGGCCGGCCCCGGTCACGGCGGACGAGGCGGCCCAGTGCCTGGCGGTGCTGGAGGCGGCACGCGCTTCGTCCCGCGACGGGTCGGCCGTCGCCGTGTGATCCACTCTGTCGCAAAATCGACGGGTTTCGAACACCTAAACGATCTATCCTGCACAGGCTGCCGCTCGTCACACATGTGAAGAATGGAAACCCCACCTGTGAAGCTGCCCCGGATCGCATCGATCGTGGCCACCGCCGCGATCGCCCCGGCCGTCCTGCTCTCCTCGCCCGCCTTCGCGGCGGAGGCGGCGGACGGTGCGGCCGCCACGCCGTCGGCCCCGACCGCGCCCGACCGCGGCGCCGAGGGGAAGCCGGCGGCGGACAAGCCCGCCGAGGACCCCCAGGCCGCGAAGGACCGGGCCGACATCGAGAAGATCCTGGCCGACCCGACGTCCGGCCCCGGCGTCCGCGAGGCGGCCGCGAAGGCGCTCAAGGGAACGCCCGAGCAGATGCGCCACTTCCTGACGGTCGAGCTGGCGGAGCAGAAGTTCGACGACGACGAGGTCCTCATCTCGCGGATCCACAACTTCGGCGGCCGCGCCGTGAAGGCCGCCGCGGTGGAGGCGCTCCGGAAGAACACCCAGGAGGCGTACACGCAGTTCCTGAAGGAGGGGCAGCACGCGGCCCGCCTCGAGGACGACCGCGTCGAGATGATGCGCATGCTGAACGGCGCCGGCCGGGGCATCACCAAGGCGGTCAACGAGCTGATGGGCCACGGCACGCGCGAGCAGATCCGCGAGTTCGTCGCGACCGGCCAGCACACGGTCCGCGCCGAGGACGACCGGGTGGCACTGTTCGGGATGATCAAGGACGCGTGGCCGGGCCTGAAGGAGGGGATCATCGCGTTCCTCGAAGGCAACCCGACCCCGGCGCAGCTGCGCACGTTCATGACGACCACCCAGTTCGAGCTGCGCGACGACGACAACAAGGTGCTGATCGCGTCCATGGTCGCGAAGGCCGGCCCGGAGCTGAAGAAGGCCGCCCTCGCCGCCCTCAAGGGCACGCCCGAGGACCGCACCGCGTTCCTCAAGACCGGCCGGCACGTGGCCCGCGCCAAGGACGAGGGCCACGGCACGGGCACGGGCACGGGCACGGGCACGGGCACGGGCAACGGGACCGGTAACGGCACCGGCACCGGCACCGGCACCGGCACCGGCACCGGCACCAAGGACGGCGTCCAGCAGGCCGTCGCCACGGGCACCGGCAAGAGCAGCGGCAGCGGCAACACCGCCCCGGCGGGCGGCTCCTCCTCCGGCCCGCTCGCCAGCACCGGCGCCGGTACCGGGACGACCTGGATGGCGGGCGCCGCCGCCGGCACCCTGGCCGCGGGCGCCGGCCTGGTCGTGGCCAACCGCCGCCGCCGCGCGTCGGCCGAGGGCTGACCCGCACCCCGTACGAAACGCGAAGGGGCGGGCCGCCCGGGCGGCCCGCCCCTCCCCCTTGCCGTACGGCGCTGCGGCCCTACGCGCCCTTGAACTCCTGCCGCTGACGTCCGAGCCCCTCGATCTCCAGCTCCACGACGTCACCCGCCCTCAGGTACGGCTTCGGCTCCGGCTGGCCCATGGCCACGCCCGCCGGGGTCCCCGTGACGATCACGTCGCCCGGGTACAGCGTCATGAACTGGCTGAGGTACCGCACGACCTCGCCCACCGGGAAGATCTGGTCCGAGGTGGTGCCGTCCTGCTTGAGCTCGCCGTTGACCCACAGCCGCACGTCCAGGACCTGCGGGTCCGGGATCTCGTCGGCGGTGACCAGCCAGGGGCCGAGCGGGGTGAACGTCTCGCAGTTCTTGCCCTTGTCCCAGGTGCCGCCGCGCTCGATCTGGAACTCGCGCTCCGACACGTCGTTGACCAGCACGTAGCCGCCGACGTGCGCGAGGCCCTCCTCGGCGGAGCCCAGGTAGCGGGCGGTGCTGCCGATGACGACGCCGAGCTCGGCCTCCCAGTCGGTCTTCACGCTGCCGCGCGGGATGAGCACGGTGTCGTCCGGGCCGACCACGGTGTCCGCGGCCTTCAGGAACAGGATCGGCTCGGCGGGCGGCTCCGCGCCGATCTCGGCCGCGTGCCCGAAGTAGTTCAGGCCGATGCCCACGACCTTGCCGATCCGGCCGACCGGAGAGCCGAGGCGCAGCCCCTCCGCGTCGAGCACCGGAAGCCCACCGTCCGCCGCGGCCTCCCGCACCCGGGACAGCACGGAGTCGTCGGCCAGCAGGGCCCCGTCCACATCCGTGATCAGGCCGGACAGGTCCCTGAGGGTCCCGTCCTGGTCGAGCAGCGCGGGGCGCTCCGACCCGACGGGTCCGACACGCAGCAGCTTCATGGGCATTCTCCCGTGGTCGTGGGTGGTCGGCCCACGGGCGCGCCCAGGGCCGGCCGATGGGTTGCGGCCATCGGAGGATTGGCTGATCCTCCAAGATGTCCGACCAATCCGCAAGACCCTGTTCACGGACTGGAACGCGCCGGTCCGCACCCCTGCCCGACCCACCACCCGGCCCCGGCCCCGGCCCTCCACGCCGCCCGCGCCCCGCCCGGCCGCCGCTCCGCACCGGGCCCGGAGGCCGCCCGGCTCGACGCGCCGCTCCGGAGCCCGGCCGGCCCGGCGCCGCGCCGACCCTGCGCCCGCTCAGCTCGCCGCGCCCGCCGCCGCCCCGGCAGCCGCCTTCCGATGCTGGAGCCAGGCCCGCTCGGCCACCGACCAGGCCGTCGTGGTCAGCAGGTACAGCCCGGCGGCCAGCGGTACGACGGCGGCCGTGATCAGCGTCCCGAACGACAGCAGGGGCAGTACGCCGCCCAGCTTGCGCATCGCCGCCAGCTGCTCGGCGGTCGGCGCGGCCACCGCCCCTCCCGCACCCTTCACCGCGGGCAGGACGGGCGCCACGGCCGGCGCGGCCACCGCGGCCCGCCGCCCCCGCACCGCACTCCACGCGGCCACCACCGCGATCGCGGCGAACAGCCCGAGGAACACCAGCCCCTGCGCCCCGAACGGACCGCCCTCCTCCAGCGCCGCGGACCACCGGGCCCCGAGGGGCGCGGCGAACAGCCGGTGGCCCAGCAGCTCGTCCCCCGAGGAGAACGACCGGTACATCAGGTAGAACACCGGCAGCTGCAACAGCATCGGCAGGCACCCCGCCCCCGGGGTCGCCGCACGGAACGCGGCACGGCCCAGCGGGTACAGGGCGAGCCGTACCAGCAGGGTGAACAGCACGATCGCGGCAGCGGTCGCGGACTCGGCCAGTACCGGCTCCAGGAGCCGGCCCAGCTGGGCAACGAGATGGGTGAAAACGGACACGCGGGCCCTCCGAGGGGTCTCGTCGAACGTCGAAGAAGGTGCATTTCGGCGTGACGACCCGCGAGGGGCGGCAACAGCGTTCAGTCAGAGGAAGAGCGGAAGGCAGCGGACACTGCGCGCCCCTACGCGGCCGTCAGGAACGGACGGCCGGGAGCCCTGGGCCGCGACCGGCCCGAGGCGTCGGGATCGCGCTGCGGCAGGAACGCCGTGCGCTGCTCGCGATCACGTATCGCGGTGCGTATGCGGTGCGGCGGCACGGGCCGCACGAGGCAGCCCGCCAGCACGGCCGCACCCACGGCGACCGCCGCGGCCAGCACGACCATCCCGGCCGCCAGCCCGGCCTCCCCGGAGAGCAGCCCGAGGACCCCGCCGAGCAACAGCAGCGCGACGAGCAGGGACGAGAAGGAGAAGGACGCGAGGAAGGACCGCGCACGAGCCATCCGCCCCACACGAACCACCCCCTCGACTCACCTCACCACAACGAACACTCGATCCTGTTCAACACTAACGGCCGACACCGACAACGCCCTTGAGGACCCCCCAGACCACCATCCGGTACTTCGAGGTGTACTCGGGCGTGCAGGTCGTCAGCGTGATGTAGGCCCCGGGCTCCCCGTACCCGTACCCCGGCCGGACCCCGCTCCGCGGCACCGGCGCGATGACCCCCACGTCCCCCGGGCTCGTCTCCGCCAGCACCTTCCCCACCACGTACGTGTACCGCCGCCCCCGCAGGTCGACGAGCACCTCGTCGCCCTCCCGCAGCCGGTTCAGGTACCGGAACGGCTCCCCGTGCGTGTTCCGGTGCCCGGCCAGCGCGAAGTTCCCCTCCGCCCCGGGCTGCGCCGTCCCCGGGTAGTGCCCGACGTACCCCTTGTCCAGCACGGCCCGCCGGTCCACCCCCTCCGCCACGGGCACCGACAGCCCCAGCTTCGGGATCCGCAACACGCCGTACGCCTCGTCCCGCGCCGGCCCGGAACCCGCCGGCCCGGGCTTCCCCCCGGCCCCCGCGGAAGGCGACGCCCCCACGACACCCCCACCCCCGGCCCGCTCACCCGCCCCCTCGCTCAACCCCCCGCCCGATCCCCCCTCGACCACTCCCGGAGCCTCCCCCACCACAGGCACGTCCGACCCCCCAGCCCCAGCCCCAGCCCCAGCCCCAGCCGCCCAACGCCTCTCCAGCACCCGGACCTGCTCCTCGGCACCGACCGCCGCCTGCCGATTCGTCCACCACACCTGGTGCACCACCAGCAACGCCACCACCACCCCCACCGTGGTGATCACCTCGGCACCCACCCACAGCAGCCGCGCGAACCCGGCCCGGCGCGCCCGCCGGCCGCCCCCCTGCACCACCACCCGCACGCGATCCCGCACGGCCGGCACCCTAAGACTTCCCCCCTCAACTGACCAGCAGCAGTACGGTGTGAACCATGCGCCCCGACACGCCTGCAGAGCACATCGCCGAAGCCGAGCGCCTCATCCGCACGGCGACCCGCTATCCCGAGGACCAGGAGCCGCTGCTCCTCCAGGCCGCGGCCCACCTCGAACTGGGCGACGCCCGGGACCGCGCGAGCGCGCTCTACGACCGCCTCCTCTCCGCCTCCCCCGCGAACCCCCACCTGATCAAGGCCCGCCAGGCCGCGAACCTGTGGGAGTACGGCCACGAGGCCGAGGCCCGCGCCCTGATCTCCGGCATCCGCGCCGCCGCGCCCACGGACCCGGCGCCCTGGGAGGTCATCGCGGAAGCCCTCGAATCCCACGACGAGCTGGAAGCCTCCCACGAGTGCTTCACCGAGGCGGCCACCCTCCTCACCTCGGAGGACACCCCCCTCACCCAGGCCACGACCGCCCTCCTGACGGGCCGCCACCGCGTCCGCCGGCTCCTGGCCCTCCCCCACGACGACTGGGACATGGTCGCCGACACCCGCCACATCGGCCCGATCCCGCTGGACGAGCTCCACGACCCCAAGCGCATCTGGGCCCTGGGCTCCAACGACCCGGCGGAGCTCCGGGCCGAGATCGCCCGCCTGCGCGCCGAACTCGGCGACCGCCGCGCCGCCCTCTCGCGCCCCTTCCCGGTGGCCATCCTCCACTGGCCCGCCCGCGAACTGGCCGAACTCCTGACCGGCTACCCCACCCTCACCTCGGAGTACCCCTCCCACGAGGCCCACCTGGCGAAGGTCGAATCCTCCCTCCGCGCCCTGGCCGCCTCGGGCACCACGAACCTCGGCATCGTCACGGGCAGCGTCCCCTCGTACGAGGCCTTCGCCGCCTCGGAGAAGTCCTCCCCGGCCTCCCCGTCCCTCCTGGCGGAATACGCCACCACCCTGGCCGCCCGAGGCAAAGCCACCCCCTGGCCCCCCACCCCCACCTCCCCCTGCTGGTGCACCTCGGGCAAGCCGTACGCGGAGTGCCACGGGGAGAACGCGGGGGCGGCACACGTATGAGCAGAGGACGTCTCGTCCTCCAGGAGCCAGGGGAAATCTGCACGAACACCGACGGGGGTGAGCACGTGCTGCTCGCGCCCGGCGATGACGTCGACGCACAGGCCGTCCTGGACTGGCTGCGGCCCTTTGATGTCGCGGGGCTCTACACAGGCGCTATCGCCAACGCGATCGACTACGTCCTGGACGGAGCTCGGACCGGCCGGTACAACCTGCTGTCTCCCAAGGTCCACCCGGGCGAGAGGGCCTCGGTGGGGGCGAAGCTCGAATACGAGGTTCTCCGCTCGTTCTCGCTTCCGAAGGAGGCCCCGCTCGACACGCGCATCGCAAAGGTGCCAGTCGACATCAAGGCGACCGTCGGTTCGAACTGGGCGATACCCTCGGAAGCTCAGTGCCAATTGTGCATCTGTACCCAGATACAGCTGGGACAGGGCCGGCACCGTTCGTGGCTGGTCCGGGCCCACCGCTCGTGGCTCTACCGGGGCAAGGGCAACAAGGACGGCAAGCGGGGCCTCGCCGTGGACGCCCGCGACCGATGGAGCATTCCGCTGTACGACTGGACCCCGCTGCCGGTCAATCCTCTGACTCTGCTCACCACGGAGCAGGCCGACCGCGTTCTCGCGAAGCATCCGGGCCAGGAACACCGCTTCGCCATGATGTTCCGGTACCTCGAAGGGCACGTCATCCCGCGCAGTGCCATTGCGACCGTTGGCGCGGGCAAGCTTGACCCCCTGCGGCGTGCCCGCAACATCAGGAAGCACCTGGCACAGGATGGCCTTACCCTGCTGTGCGGGAAGTGGCGCGACCAGCAGGACCTCGCAGCCGCTCACAAGATCACTCTGGGGCCGGAGGACTGGGTGGCCCTGCGGCTGGAGGAAGGGCGGGCTCATGACGGGTGAGGACCCGTGGCAGCCTCCCGAGGGCTCTTGGGCCTCTTCGGCTGCCCGTCGGCGCAACATGCAGGCGATTCGTAGCCGCGACACCAAGCCGGAGCGCGTGATCCGGCAGCTGGTCCACTCGCAGGGGCTGCGTTACCGCGTCGCGGCGCGTCCCCTGCCTGATCTCAGGCGGACGGCCGACCTCGTCTTCCGTCCGGCGAAGGTGGCCGTGTTCATCGACGGCTGCTACTGGCACGGCTGTCCTGAGCACTACGTACCGCCTAGGACCAACCCGGGCTACTGGTCGGACAAGGTAGCCCGGAACATGGCGCGGGACCGCGATACGGACCAGCAGCTGGAACGGGCAGGCTGGCTCGTGCTGCGCTTCTGGGAACATGAGCGCTCCGACGTGTGCGCCGCCACCATCGTGTCTACCGTCCAGGACCGCCGCGGCCGGCCGGCCGCGGCGGAGGACTGACGAAGGAGCCTAGCCGCGGCCGTTTCGGGCCGCTTCAGCGGCTGCGTTCAGTACCTGGGCAATGGCCTCTCCGACCACGCGTGCCACGGGGGGCGGAAACGCGTTCCCGACCTGCCGGTACTGGGCCGTCTTGCCCGGAAGGCGTTCCTGGCTCTTGTCGCCCTCGAAATCCCATTCCGGCGGGAACCCCTGGATGAGCGCAGCCTGGCCCACCGTCAGCATCGGTCCTTCCTCGCGGAACAGGTCGCGGTCGCGGCTCTTCTTCTCCTCCACGTCCTTGGGCGAGTTGGCGACACCCAGCGCGTTGACCCCCAGGGCCTTCCACGCCGCCTTGGCACGGCTCGGGCCGAGGTCTGCTCCGCCGTGCTTCTTGGATCCGCCAACGAGGGTTGGTGCGATAGCACCGCTCATGCCCTGCCAGCGCTTGAGGGCGTCCCTTGCCTTCAGGCCGATCGTCCCGCCCTGGGCGATGTACGGGGCGTAGCGGGCCTCCATGCTCGGGCCGAGCGCCCTGGCCACTGTGACGGAGCCGCTCCGGGGCTGCGGCCACTGGAACTCGATGGTTCCGATGACGTCTTCCCGGATCGCCACGAGAATGGCCCGCGGCCGGAGCTGCGGGACGCCGAAGTCACTCGCCTCGATGACGTTCCAGCCGCAGAACTTGTATCCGGCGCCAGCGAAATCGGTCTCAATGCCCGTCTCAGGATCCTTGGCACGCCCTCCCTGAAGACGCGCGATCACCCAGTCACGGTAGTCCGAGAACTTATCGTCCATGATTCCACGGACGTTTTCAATCATCACAGCCTGCGGATGGAGCTCGTCTACGAGTTCCAGCATCCGCGGGAAGAGGTCCCGCTCATCATCCTTACCCAGCTGCTTTCCTGCATGCGAAAACGGAGGGCACGGGACTCCGCCCGCCAGAAGCCCAAGCTCGCCGCGCCGCAGCTGGCGGCCCAGATACTCGACCGGCTTTTCCAGGTTGACCAGGGGCTTGAAATCATTCACATCCGCATGGACGATGTCGCAGAATTTGCGCTCGAATTCCCAGCCGTCCCGGGCCGCGATGTTGCGCTGCAGCGTCGCGACCGCATACTGGTCGATCTCGACGAGTGCGAGATGGCTGAAGCCAGCCTGGTGGAGGCCAATGGCCTGCCCTCCGGCGCCGGCGCAAATCTCAATCGAGGTCAGCGTGTGATCGCTGGCACCCATCGAGTCCTCCTGGTGTGGCAGATGCAGACAGGCAAGTGTCGCATCCGCCACTGACACTCAGCGCAACCCAAGCCAGGACGGGCACGCCGGACCCGGCCAGCGCACCCGCCCCGTACGCGTCAGCGGGCCGCCCCGGCCCCCACATGTTCCAGCAGTGCACGCACGTCCGCCTCATCCATGCCCCCTGCCACCTGGCGTTCCTCCTGGAGGTCGCCCAGCTGGCGCACTGAGGGGTCGTCGAGGATGCTCCCCATGAACTCGAGCTTCTCCGCCAGCCGGAGTGCGACCACCTCATCGATCGTGCCCTCTGATGTGAGCACCGTGACATGGGTCTCAGCATCCGGAGCGAGACCCAGGCGGTGGATGCGGTCCAGGCTCTGCAGGAACCGGCCAGCCATGAAGTCCCGGTCGACGTAGACGGCGTCATGACAGTCCTGGTGCAGGCTGATGCCCTCTCCGAGCGTGGCCGGGTTGGAGATCAGCACGAAGCAGTCGGGATCCTGGCGGAAGCGCCTGATCTGGTCTTCCCTGTCCGGAGTCCCGCCGTGGACTACTGCGGGCCGGTACTCATCCAGCAGCACCTCAAGACTCGTGATGTTGCGGACGAAGGTGGACCAGACCAGGGTTTTCCGTCCGGCTGCCGCATTACGGCACACGATGTCCAGCACTTCACGATATTTCGGCGGCATCTCGTGCTGGGGAAGCTGCTGGAGCAGTGCGAAAAGCGATTCTCCAGTCGGCACATCCAGGGGCGGAACCTGGAAATTCAGCGGTTCGTGCTTACTGCTCCCTTCCACTAGCAGCGCTGGGCTCGTGGCCGCCATGAGCAGCCGGAGCATCGCTTTACCAAGAGCGTCGAAGTCGCCTCGGGAAAGTTCTGCACGGGCGGTGAAGCGGCCCACGAGGGCGTCGTAGATCTCCCGGTGCAGTCCCTCGAGCGGGACGGTCCGCATGACCGGCTGGAACGGTGGCAGCCCCAGTTCCTTCTTCGTCGTGCGGGTGAAGAGCGGACGGAGGACGGAACTCGCATGGGCAAGGTTTCCGCCAGCCACCGCCTGGGTCACCACGCGGCGGCCGTGCCCAGGCCAGACGAAGGAGAGCAGGTTCTCCAGGTCACGGGCTCCGTTGGGGGCAGGCGTGCCCGTGAGGATGAGACGACGGCGGCTGAGCGGCCCGAGCGCCATACAGGCACTCCCGTACGTACCCTGCGCTCCCAGTTTCATCCGGTGCGCTTCGTCGAGGATCACCATCGAGGGCGCCGCGCGCAGCCAGCCCGCGAGGCCCGTCAGGGAGCGGTCCAGACGTTCGTAGTTGACCACCAGGATCTCCGCGTGCGGATCAGGGGTCCTGTCCATGACCGTGGTCACCGGAGGCGCCTCGAAGCACTCGCCGCTCTCCGAGAGCCACGATTCGTAGGCCGCCTTCGGGCTCACTACGAGAAGCCGCCGTGCGGTCCCCTGTTCCTTCATGGCCGCGTACACCGCGAGACCCACACGGGTCTTGCCAGCACCAGGAACGCTGAAGTTCGCACCGTGCCGCATCGCGAGCAGCCTGGAGATGTCACGCCGCTGGAAGGCGGTGAGGTCCGCGCGCCAGCCGGACCCCAGGGCCTGCTCCGGCAGTGCCGCGCTGGCGCCGCACTCGGCGGTTGCGGGGTCCTGCGGGCCGTGCTCCAGGAACCGGGATGCCTGCTCCGCGTCGTCGAGGACGTCGCTGACCAGGGCGAGCAGTTCCTCGTCCCACTCGACGGAGTCCGGCTCAGGCCAGTCCGACAGCACCTGCAGGCCCGACAGAAAGTCGTCGAGCGGCACTTCCAGCATCAGCGGACCACGCTGACCTCCCACCGGAAAGCCTGCGGCGAGGTGCGTGAGGTCAGTACCGAACGGCTCAGCGGCACGGAGCAAGGCCTTCGTGCGGGAGGTATCGAAGCCGAGGCGGAGCGACGGCTCGCTCATGCCTTCTCCTGCCGCACGGCGTCGAGCAGCCAGGCGACTCCGTCACCGGGCTCTTCGATGCGCGCTGCTTCGCGCGCCAGCTTCTTCAGACTGGCCCTGAGGGCGAGGATCGCCTCGTCCAGCGTCTCCTCGTCCAGGTTGCGTGAGGCCCGAGCGAGCGTCATGTCCGTCACGCACTGCTCAATGTCCTGGACGGCGTCGTGAAGGCGGTCAGGGGCTGCCTGCTTGCGCTTTCGCACACGAGCGTCCTTGCCTGCCGGCACGAGGGCTTCGTTCACCGCATCTCTGGCCTGCTGCCACAACGCTGCCGCCTCGTCGGTCTGTTCCCGGTTCACGCCCTCGGGCGCGCGCTTCACCGCCTTCGCCCGCAGCAAGGTGTCGGTGAGCGCCTTCGCAGCCGCCACCTGTGGGCTGTCGCCCGGAAGCGCACGGTTGAGTCCGGGAATGACCCTGGCCGCCGCCGGCTGCTCTGAAGCCTGCCGTAGCTGCTCGGGGAGATGCCGCTGCAGGTAGCGGGTGCGGAAGTCCACGTCGGCGAGGCGGACATCCGTCTTGGAGAACTCCAGGACGATCAACGCCAGCCTGTTCTCCTTCAGCAGGTCCGCCTGCCCGGGGTTCTGGCGCACCGTCTTCGCGTAGGCCCGGTGAAGCTCACGGAGCTTCTCCTGGTGATCCTCGAAGTCCATGAGTTTGAGCTGGGCCTGCCCAGCCTTGGAGCGCGTGACGAGGTCGTTGAGCGTGGACAGCACCCACCGGTCCTGTTCGGCCGTCTCCGTCCTGATACGGAAGTCCTTTGCGATATCGGCGAGCGGCCGGCCAGCAGCGGCCTGCTCCTCGATGGTCAGCAGCCTGTTGATGTACGAGTACGGCCGACGCGTGTCGTGGCGGAGCTGCAGCGACAGCTCGACAGCGTTGATGTCCGTCCAGGTGCACGATTCCGGCAGGACGCCGACGCGGACGCTGGAAACTCCGAGCTCACGCAGGGCCGCGACCCGGGTGTTGCCGTTGACGAGGATCCCGTCACGGGTCATGAGACCCGGCTCGTTCTGCCTGTAGTCCTTCAGGCTCTGCCTGAGTTCGTCGAAGTCGCCGTCCCGCTCAGCCGGGTTGGAGGGCAGTGCCTGAAGCAGATAGCGGAGGTACTCCTGGCTCTCCGGGCTCCAGGGGGCTTCCGTAAGCAGAGCATCACGCTCCGGGTCAAAGCTGCGCTGTGCGCGGATACGGTGTGTGGCGGGGTTGAAGTACACCTGGTCGATGGGCATGTCGATGACCTGGACCACCAGGGGCTTGGCGCGCCACTCGACCGTCAGCGTCTCCTGGAGACCGCCGCCGTCACCGACTTCCTTGAGCCGCGTCTCGACCAGCTCCTGGATCATCGCGGCTCGGGGCGGCCGGCCGAAGTCCATGCTCACGGTGCGTTCTCCTCTGACTGCATGTCCATGGGTACGTAGGGGGTTGGGGCGGGGCCGCGCTGCCAGCGCGGCCCCTTGTTCCTATTGTCAGACCGGAGGGAGACCGAGGGATTCGCGGACCTTGTTCCTCGCGTCGGCCGGCAGCGTACGGAAATCGGCCCAGATCCGCTCCACCTCTGCGAATTCCCGCGCATCCGCCTCCACCCAGTCGGTCAGGGTCTTGCGGTCCATGCCTGCCAGGCGGTCCAGCCGGACCAGGACACTGCCCAGGTCAGCGGTCAGGCCCCGGCCGCCCACACGGCACCGGTTGCATTCGGCCACGTTCTCCACCACGGCGGCACCGTCCGGCTGCACCACCGGGCGCCGGGCGATGTCAAGCTGGGCAGACTCGTAGGTCCCGGGGTACATCTCGCCGGCGGTGATACCGCAGGAACGGCAGTGGCGGCCATCCCGTGCCAGGATTTCACGGCGCTGCGTATCGCTCAGGGACGTGGCCGGCCGGGTTCCCTTGCCTGGTTCCCAGACCGGTTCACCCGGAGACACGAAACGCTGCTCGTGCTGACCGAGCGTCAAATCTTCGCGGTGCGTATCGATCCTCCATCCGAAGTCACGCAGGTCCCGCACCCGTCGGTCTGCCTGGCTCACGCCCGGAAACGCCTGCTTCACATCCTCCTTGGTGAATGCGTTTCCTTCCCCCACCACCGTGACGAGCCACAGCGCGGCACGCTTCATCGTGCCGAACTTCTTGTCCTCCCAGGAAGGAAGAGCCATTGCGTTTCTCCTTATTCCCGTCAGCCGCGAACTGTCCGCGCGGCTCCTGGGGTGCCCCCACCGGCCGTGTCGGCGGACGGTGCAACTGTGGCTCAGCGGCTCACCAGAAGGCCACACCTCCCGCGATTTCGAGGTCAGTTGAAAACTCCAGACAGTTCACGCAGCGGTCCGCATGCCGGAAGAATCCGACGATGTAATGACCATCAGGGAACGGAGTCGTGATGCCTCGGCACAGCGGGAAGTGGAAGGAGCTGCCTCCGGATCTGCCGGAAGCCCACAGGGAGTTCGTCTTGATGCTGCGGAAGCTGCGTGAATGCAGTCCGCGCACCCAGGCCGCGATCGCCGCATCGGGCTTTTTCGTGGCGACCAGCCTCTCCAACCACCTGAACGGCGGCCGAGTCCCGGACGAGCCCCTGGTCAAGGCGTTCTACGACGTGATCCAGGACGACGTTTCAGCAACCGGGACGAGGGGCTTGCCACTGCCGTGTTCACTGGAGGAACTGCTGGAGCTGCGGCGCCTGGCCCGCGTCCAGCACTGCGCCTGCGTACCCCATCCCCGGACCGCTGCGCCCGGCGAAAGCAAGGCGGAGACGCCGGCTTCACCAGTTTGCGAGCCTGCGCCCGGTCGGCCTTCGCCGGGGACCGTCAGGCGTCGCCTCCGTCGCAGCAATGCGCTGAGCCGCACCGCAGTATTCGCGGCCTCCGCACGGCAGCGGGTGCCGGTCCCCCTTCCCGAGAGGGACCGGCCGCGCGCACTCGCCGCCGATACCGACTGGAGCGAGATGCGAACGCTGACCGGATTCCTCTCTGACGGGAGACATCGCGACGCGGGCCTGCTCCTGTGGCGCGCGGGACGGACCCTCTCCGCGCCAGAAGTCGTCGAAGCCATCGGCTCGTGCCGGGCAGCGGGTTTAGACGAGGCCGCGGAGTCCGTCCTGACCAGCGCCAGCGAACGAGCCGATAAGCAGGCCGTTCTCAACATCGTGGCCGCACTGCGGCATGCCGGCCGGGAACAGGACGTCGAGTACCTGCTCACAGCCGCGACTCGTGATCAGTAGGCCAGGGCAGCGTGAGCTGTTGGTGGCCGCGGGCCGTGAGGGTGGGTGGGGTTCGGCGGGGGGTGGTGAGGGTGAGGAGGGTGTGGAGGGCCTTCAGGACCTCCTGCGGGGTGTCGCGGATGATCGACGGGGTGGCG
The DNA here is from genome assembly GCF_040701585.1 of Streptomyces sp. NPDC093801. Classification (NCBI taxonomy): domain Bacteria; kingdom Bacillati; phylum Actinomycetota; class Actinomycetes; order Kitasatosporales; family Streptomycetaceae; genus Streptomyces; species Streptomyces sp. NPDC093801. The sequence continues at coordinate 87,094 of NZ_JBFBDP010000013.1, forward strand.
CTGACCACCAGGACGCCGTGGGATTCGAGGCGCAGGCGGCGGAGGGTGGCGTGCCAGGCGTCGCGGGTGTAGTGGTACTCCGCCGAGTCGATCTCCAGGGCCACGCCCTCGTCGGGCCAGTAGGCGTCCGGGCTGGCCAGGAAGGTGCCGTCCGGGGTGTAGAGGCGGGCGTTCCACAGCGGGGTCGGGAGGTCCGTGCCGGTGAGGACGTCGCGGGCCCGGGCCTCGGCGATCGAGCGGACCCCGGCCAGGAGTTCCCCGGCGGCGGCGCGGATCGCGGGGCGGGACAGGAGGCGGGCGCTGCGGAGTTCGGCGTGGAGGTCGTGCGGGTGGCACCAGCCGGACTGGACGACCTGGGCCAGGACGGAGCGGACCCGGTCGGGGCTCGGGCAGCGGGCGGCGAAGTCGGCGGCGGCGCGGACCGGGCGGGCGCTGGGGACGCCCGAGACGGTCAGGGTGCCCGGCCAGCGGGAGGTCGTCACGGGGCGGACCTGCGCGAGGGCGGTGAGCCGGCGCGGGCCGCGGATCAGGACGTCGGCCGGGGCGGGCGGGGCGTCGCGGATGCCGAGGAGGGCGAGGGCGGCTCCCCCGGTGAGGGCCGCGGTGTCGCCGGCGAGGGGGTCCGCGGTGGGTTCGGCGGCGTACAGGACGGCGGCCAGGGCGCGTTGGCGGTGGTCGGGAGGGCCCGTCTGGAGGAGGTAGACGCGGGGCAGCAGACGTTGCCAGGGGCCTCCGGGGCGGGTGCGTGAGGTGAGGGTGGTGCGGGGGACGCCGGCAGTGGTGGTGAGCTGGTGGCGGGTGGCGAGGTTCAGCTGGCGGCGGGCGAGGGGCTCGGGGGCCCTGTGGGTGATCATGGCCCCGGTATGCCCGGTCCCGGGAGGTCCAGTCGTCCCTTTCGGGTGGTCGGGCGGTCAGGGGCGGCCGGGGTGGTCCGGGGCGAGGAAGACGACCACGTTGGTCTCGGTGCCGGGGAGCGCGGGGACCTCGTGCCAGCCGAGGCGGTGGTAGGTGGCGACGGTGTCGGCGGCGAGGCGGGACGTCAGCAGCCAGGCGCGGTGGTGCGGGGCGTCGGCCGTGATCTCGGTGAGGAGGGCCCGGCCGGTGCCGGTGCCGCGCGCGTAGGCCCGTACGGCCAGTTCGTCTATCTCCAGCGCCCCGACCAGCAGCTCGCGCACGCGCTCCGGGCCGAGCTGGGCGGCGACCTGGGGGTAGCCGCGGCCCCGGGGGAAGGGGGCCTGGGTCAGCCAGGCGGTGGCGAAGCCGTCGATGCCGGCGGGGGACTGGGCGAACGCCGTACGGAATCCGGGGCGCCGGACGTCCGTCTGGAGGCGGGCCGCGAACTGGCGAATGGTTTCTGCGTCTTCGTTCCACGGCGGGGCGGAGAAGACGTCGTCGTAGGCGTCCACGAGTTCGTCGGCCAGGTCGAGGACGGAACGGCCGTAGGAGATCACGTGCGGCTCCGGGGTGTATGGGCGCGGGGGGCGTTTTGGGGTGGAAGACCGAAACTATGCGATTGGGGTTCCCCGGCGCCCGGATAGGAGGAACCCGGCGTGTGCCGACAAATCGGCCGCCGCGGGTGCGTGTCGCCGGGCGGCGCGGGGCGTTGAGCAGCCGTGGACAGACTGCTGCGGGTGGCGGGGCGGTGCGCGCTCGCCTTTCTCCTCGTGCTCGGGGTCGTGGCGCTGCTGCCGCGCGCCCTGCGGGAGGCGGTGCCGCACGCCGTGGTGGGCGGGGCCGTGCTCGCGCTCGGGGCGACGGGTGTCCGTCGGGGCTCCAGGCGTCCGCGTTAGCCTCGAAAGCGGTTCATCGCATGAGATGGCCGCTCGTATGACGTACCGATGACACGACGAGGGAGTTCGACATGGCGCGGGTACCGAGTTCCGCGGTGGCGGCGGCCGGGCTGATCGGCGGCTACGCCGTCGCCCGCTGGACGAAGAAGCGGCCCCTGGGCGGGGTCGTGCTCGGCGCCGCCGGCGTCGTGGCCGGGCGCGAGTGGCACCGCCGCGGCGGCGTGCCGGCGGCGGCCGGCCTGGGGGCCCTGTACCTGGCGGGCTTCGCGGGGGCGCACCCGCTGGCGAAGAAGGTCGGCGCGTGGCCGGCCGTCGTCGGTGCGGCGGGCGTCGTCGCCGCCACGGCCTGGGCGGTCGCCGACCGCGCCTGACCGGCCCCTCCGGGGGTGCCCGGCCCCTCCGGGGGGGCTGGAGTGCCCGGCCCCTCCGGATGTGTCCGGCCTCTCCGAGGGCGCCTGGCCCCTCGCGGTTGTCCGGCCCCTCGGGGTTGTCCGGCCCCTCCGAAAGCGCCCGGCCCCTCCGGGGGTTGTCCGCCCCCTCGGGGGGCTGGGGTGCCCGGCCCCTCGGAGGGCGCCCGGTCCCTCCGGAGAGTGCCCGGCCCCTCCGGAGGTTGCCCGGCCCCTCCGGGGCTGTGCGGCCCCTCCGAGGGCGCCCGGCCTCTCCGAGGGCGCCCGGCCCCTCCGGGGGTTGCCCGGCCCCTCCGGGGGTGGTCCGCCTCCGGCCCGTCGAGGGGCGGAGGCGACCCGGCGCCTCCAGCCGCACTCCGGCCCTCACGGGCCCGACCGGCCGCCCCGTCGGCCCCCACCCTCACGCCGCCCCGTCGGCCCCCGCCCTGCCGGCCTGACCGTCCCGCGGGAGTCGCTACCCGCCCAGCAGCCGCGACACCGTGTAGATCAGCAGGCCCGCCAGTGCGCCCACCACCGTGCCGTTGATGCGGATGAACTGGAGGTCGCGGCCGATGTGGGCCTCGATCTTGCGGGAGGTGTGCTCCGCGTCCCAGGCGGCCACCGTGTCCGTGATCAGCGAGGTGATCTCCGCGCGGTACGTCGTCACGACGTAGACCACCGCGCCCTCGATCCAGCCCTCCAGCTTCGACTGGAGCCGGCCGTCCGTCGCCAGGCGGGCGCCCAGGGACATCAGGGAGGAGCGGACGCGCAGCCGCAGCTCGCTGCGTTCGTCCTCCGCCGCCGAGATGACCATCGAGCGGACCGCGGTCCACGCCGACGCGATCACGTCCTGGACCTCGCCCCGCGCCAGGATCTCGGACTTCAGCCGCTCCACCCGCGCCCGCGTCTCCGTGTCCGACTGGAGGTCCGCGGCGAAGTCCGTCAGGAAGCGGTCCACCGCCGCGCGCGCCGGGTGGCCCGGCATGTCGCGCATCTCCGTGACGAACCGGAGCAGCTCCTTGTACACGCGGTCGCCGACCTTGCGGTCGACGAAGCGCGGGGTCCAGCCGGGGGCCCCGCCCTGGACCGCGTCCATGACGGAGTCCCCGTGGGTGACCAGCCAGTCGTGGGCCCTGGCGCAGATCAGGTCGACCGCGCGGCGGTGGCCGCCGTCGGCGACGACGCGCTGGAGGGTCTTGCCGAGGCCCGGCGCGATCTCCGCCGCCTCCGCCCGCCGGGTGATCGCCTCGCCCACCACCGCCTGGACGTCGGAGTCGCGCAGTACGGTCAGGGCCCCGCGCAGGGCGGTCGCCAGTTCCGCCGTGACCCGGTCGGCGTGCTCGGGCTCGGCCAGCCAGGCGCCGAGCCGGCCGCCGATGCCGAGGGCGTGCAGCCGGGCGCGCACCACGTCCGCGGAGAGGAAGTTCTCGCCCACGAACTCACCGAGCGAGACCCCCAGCTGGTCCTTCTTCGTGGGGATGATCGCCGTGTGCGGGATGGGCAGTCCCAGGGGCCGGCGGAAGAGGGCCGTGACGGCGAACCAGTCCGCGAGCGCGCCGACCATGCCGGCCTCCGCCGCGGCGGCGACGTACCCGGCCCAGGCGCCCGCGCCCCAGGCCTGCTGGGCGCATTTCGCCAGGACGTAGACCGCGGCGACGACGATCAACAGGCCGGTCGCGGTGGTCTTCATGCGGCGGACGCCGCGCCGCCGCTCCTCGTCCGCCTCGTTGAAGACGAACGCGCCGCGGACGGCGGACAGTGGCGGCGCCGGCGCTGGCGCTGGCGGTGACGGTGGTGGTGCGGCCGTTCCCGGATCCTTCACGTGCTGCTCCTGCCTTCCCCCGATGGCCGGTTTTGTCTGCATAGCATCCGACTCCCGGGAGGGCCGGGGAGTTCCCGGCGCGCCGCGGCCGGGTGTCCGGCCGAGGTCAGAGTTCCTTGCGGACCCCGCCGCCGCCCAGCTCCTTGCCGCCCTTCGGCCGCTTCGGCGGCTTCGGCTCCTTGACCTTGACCGCCACCCCGCCCCAGAAGGCGAGGCCGTTCACGATCACCCGGGGGGCGTCCGGTTCCCGACGGTTCTCCAGGGACCTGCCCTGGTCGAAGCCCCCCATGATGCCGATGCCCCGTACGTCGACCTCGACGCCCGGCGGGACGGTGATCTCGATGCCGCCCATGATGGCCACACAGGTGATCACGACCTCGCGGGCCGCGAAATCGGCCTCGCGGAGGTCCAGCTCGCCGCCGCCCCAGAAGGCCACGGCGTTGAACTGCGCGGGCACCGTCCAGCGCCCCTTGCGCTGGAACCCCGACATGATCGCGATCGCCGACGAGGAGGCCGACGTACCGCCGATGCGGGACTGCCAGGACGAGGTGGCGGAGACCGGGCCGGGGGCGTAGGAGAGGGCCGAGGAGGACTCGGGGGCCGGGAGGTCCCTGGTCAGGGGTTCGAGTTCGGCGTAGGTACGGGACTTGTACGCCGCCTCCAGCCGCTCCTCGAACTCCTCCATGTCGAGCCGGCCCTCGGCGACGGCGTCCCGCAGGCGCTCGACGACCCGTTCCCGGTCGGCGTCCGACGCCCTCATGGACGGGGCGGCCGCCGCCTCCGGCTGCTGCTGGGGGGCCTTCTCCAGGGAGGTCTTCCGTGCGGGGGTCTTCTCCGGCGTCGCCTGCTCCGGGCGCTCGTCACTCATAGGGCTCAGACTAGGCAGAGAGGGCGGCCGGTTGAACGGTCCGGATCCCGGGCCGCACCCCGACCCCGCCCCTGATTTCCCCCTGATCCCGGGCGCCGCCGCCCCGGCGATCCCGGGCGCCCTGCCTCGGCGATCCCGGGCGCCCCTGCCATGGCGCCCCTACCCCCGCCCCGCGTACATCCGCGCGATCACGTCCTCGATGTCAGGCTCCCGCACCGACAGGTCCAGCAGCGGGTACTCCGCCGCGACCGCCGCCACCAGCGGGGCCGCCGAGGCCCGGGCCGGGAAGGCCAGCCACTGCCGCGGCCCCTCCACCCGCACCACCCGCGCCCCCGGCACCTCCAGCGGCGGCAGCTCCCGCTCCAGGTCGACCACCAGCGTCCGCTCGCCGCCCTCCCCCATCGCGTGCAGCCCGCCCAGCGCCCCGTCGTACATCAGCCGGCCGTGGTCGATCACCATCACCCGCTCGCACAGCTGCTCGATGTCCTGGAGGTCGTGCGTCGTCAGCAGCACCGTCGTCCCGAGCTCCTGGTTCAGCTGCCGCAGGAAACCCCGTACCCGCGCCTTGCTGACCACGTCCAGCCCGATCGTCGGCTCGTCCAGGTACAGCACCTCCGGGTCGTGCAGCAGCGCCGCCGCGATGTCCCCGCGCATCCGCTGGCCCAGCGAGAGCTGCCGCACCGGTACGTCCAGCAGCGCGGCGAGGTCGAGCCGGTCCACGCAGCGGTCCAGGTTCTCCCGGAAGCGGGCCTCCGGGATCCGGTACATCCGGCGCATCAGCCCGTACGAGTCCTTCAGCGGGAGGTCCCACCACAGGGTGGTGCGCTGCCCGAAGACCACCCCGATCCGGTGCGCGAGCCGCATCCGCTCCCGCGCGGGGTCGATGCCGGCGACGCGCAGCCGGCCGCCGCTCGGGGTGAGGATGCCGGTCAGCATCTTGATCGTGGTGGACTTCCCGGCACCGTTGGGCCCGATGTAACCGACGACCTCGCCCCGCGCGATCTCGAAGGAGATCCCGTCCACCGCCCTGACCTGGCGTTTCTCCCGCCGCATCAGCCCCGACCGGCGCCGTACTTCGAAGACCTTCTCGACCGCGTCGAGAGAGATGAGGGCATCGGACACGACTAGCTCCCCGTGCTTCGGTACGAACGGACCCCCGCGCGCCAGGCCAGCGACGCGGGCAGGAACACCGCGAAGGCCACCAGCGGGCTCAGGTACGCGACCCACCCCGGCAGCCCCAGCGGATCGGGCCGCCCCAGCACGTACAGCGCGGGCAGCCAGTTGACGAAGGCCAGCGGGACGACGAAGGTCACCCCGCGCAGCAGGTCCTTCGCGAACACCGTCGGCGGGTACTGGAGCATGGTGCAGCCCCCGTAGGTGAAGGAGTTCTGGACCTCCGCCGCATCCCCGGCGACGAACTGGAACGCTGCCCCGGCCACCAGCACCCCGCCGAAGATCCCCGCCCCGGCCACCACCATGACCGGTACCAGCAGCGCCTTCCCCGGCGTCCAGTGCACGTCCAGCACGGAGACCGCCCAGCCCAGCACCGCCAGCCCCTGCGCGATCCGCCCCAGCCGGCGCAGCGCGAACCGGTCCGCGGCGACCTGCGCGAGCAGCGGGACGGGGCGCACCAGCATGGTGTCGAGGGAGCCGTCGCGGATCCGGGCGCCCACCCGGTCGGTGTTGCCGAGGAGCAGGTCGGCCAGGCCCAGGGAGGCCGAGCAGGCCCCGTAGAGCAGGGCGATCTCGGGCAGGGTGAAGCCGCCGAGCGCCTCCACGTGGGAGAACATGACGGCGATCGCGACGAAGTCGAGGACGGTGATCGCCGCGTTGCCGACGGTGGCCAGCAGGAACGACGTCCGGTACGCCATCGTCGAGCGGATCCACATCCCGACGATCAGCCCGTAGCCGCGCAGCCCCTCCCGGAGCCGGCCGCCGTAGCCCTCCGCGCCGTAGCCCCTCGCGCCGTCCCCCGCCCCCGCCCCGTACGACCGCCCGCGCCCCTCCGCCGCGCCGGTGACCGCCGACCCGGCCGCCCCCGCCCCCGCCCCGGTCTCCCCGGCCGCCCCGGACCCGCCCGCCGGCTCCGCGGGGAACGCCGTCGCCTCAGCCACCCTGGACCACCACCTTCCGCGTGGCCGCCGACTGCACCAGCCGCCCCGCGCCCAGCAGCGCCAGGGCCCACACGGCCTGGAAGCCCAGCGCCCGCACGGCTCCCCCGGCCCCGGCGTGGGTGCCGAGCAGCACGTCCAGCGGGACCTGGAGCATCGCCGCCCACGGCAGCAGCCGCATCACCTCGCCGAAGCCCCCGGGGAAGACGGTCAGCGGCAGCAGCATCCCGGAGCAGAAGACGGTCACGACGGTGGCCATGAGGTTGACCCCCGCCCCGTCCAGCAGCCAGAACGCGGCCAGCCCCAGCAGGTACCGCACCCCGAACCCGACGACCAGCCCGAGCCCGACCGAGAGCAGGAACAGCAGCCAGCGCAGCGGATCGGACGGCAGCGCGAGCGTGAAGGCGAACGCCCCCGCCACCAGGGGCAGCAGCCCGCGGCCCAGCAGCTGGAAGCCCGCCCGGCCGAGGTCGGCGGCGAGCCACCAGGCCTGGAGGTCGGCCGGGCGGTACAGGTCGACGGCGATGTCACCCGTACGGATACGCTCCTGGAGCTCCTCCTGGAAGCCGCCGCCGATGAGCGAGGCGGCCGCCAGCAGGGACTGGCTGACCCAGACGAAGGTCAGGGCCTGTGCCTGGTCGTAGCCGCCCAGGTGCGGGCGCTCGTCCCACAGGGCGATGTACGTGTACGCGACGATGAAGCCGAAGACGGTGTTGGTGAACACCCCGGCCGCCGTCGCCGTTCCGTAGGCCGCGTAGCGCCGGAACCCGCCCGCCGCGACGGTCAGATAGAGCCGCACCGTATCCCTCCGTTTCCCACGTCGTTCCTACGTCGGCCAAAGCGCGCGAGCCTAGTGCGCGGGGGCGGGCCGCGCGACCGCTTTTTCCTGCCCGCCCGGAGCGGAGCCAGCGGCCGCCGGGCAGCTGCCATGAGGTACAAATGTGGTTAATTCACACGGTCACGAGGAGTCCCGGAGATGAGCGACCAGTCACCGCCCCAGGGCTGGACCCCTCGCGATCCGGACACCCCCCGGCCCGGGGGCGGCCCTGCGCCCCGCGGCACGTCCGGCGGCGCGCCCAAGGGCGGGAGGAACGGGCGCCGGCGCACCGGATGGCGCCGCCTCGTCCCCACCTGGCGCATGGTCGTCGGCGGGATCCTGCTGCTCGTCGTACTGGTCGGCGGCATGCTCGTCGCCGGCTACCTGCTGGTCGACATCCCCCCGGCCAACGCGGCCGCCACCGCCCAGTCCAACGTGTACCTCTACGCCGACGGCTCCCCCCTCGCCCGCGACGGCGAGGTCAACCGCGTCAACGTGCCGCTGTCCCAGGTCCCCCGCAGCGTCCAGGAGGCGGTGCTGGCCGCCGAGGACCGCGACTTCTACTCCGAACGGGCGGTGGACCCCAAGGCGATGGTCCGCGCCGCCTGGAACACCGCGACCGGCAAGGGCACGCAGTCCGGCTCCACCATCACCCAGCAGTACGTCAAGAACTACTACCTGGGCCAGGAACAGACCATCAAACGCAAGGTCAAGGAGTTCTTCATCGCGATCAAACTCGGTCGCGAGAAGTCGAAGGACTACATCCTGGAGGGCTACCTCAACACCAGCTACTTCGGCCGCAACGCCTACGGCATCCAGGCCGCCGCCCAGGCCTACTACGGCAAGGACGTCAACAAGCTCACCACCTCCGAGGGCGCCTACCTCGCCACCCTCCTCAACTCCCCCAGCGCCTTCGACGTCGTCGCGCACCCGCAGAGCCGCGACCGCGCCCTCGCCCGCTGGAACTACGTGCTCGACGGCATGGTCAAGAAGAAGTGGATGACCCCGCAGGAGCGGGCCGCGGCCACCTTCCCCGAGCCCGGCAAGGTCCGCGCCGCCGCCGGCCTCTCCGGCCAGCGCGGCTACCTCGTGGAGGCCGTCCGGGACTACATCACCGACCACGGCATCCTCGACGACAAGACCCTCGCCGAGGGCGGCTACCGGATCACCACCACCATCGACAAGCGCCGCGAGAACGCCTTCGTCGACGCCGTCCAGAAGCAGATGGCCGACAAGCTCGACCCGGCGGCACGGCCGGCCGACCGGGTGGTGCGGGCCGGCGGGGCCTCCATCGACCCGGCCACCGGCAAGGTCGTCGCCCTGTACGGCGGCACCGACTACACCAAGCAGTACGTCAACAACGCGACCCGGCACGACTACCAGGTGGCCTCCACCTTCAAGCCCTTCGTCTTCGCCTCCGCCGTCGAGAACGACTCCCGCACCCGCGACGGCCGCCGGATCACCCCGAACACGGTCTACAACGGCGACAACAAGCGCCCCGTGGTCGGCACCCGGATCCCGTACGCCCCGGAGAACGAGGGCCAGCAGTCCTACGGCCCGATCACCGTCAACACCGCCACCGACCTCTCCGTGAACACGGTCTTCGCCCAGATGGTCGTCGACGTCGGCACGGCCAAGGTCAAGCAGACCGCCATCGACCTCGGCATCCCCGAGGACACCCCGAACTTCGACGCCGGCCCGGCCATGGCGCTGGGCACCATGCAGGCCAGCGTGCTCGACATGGCCCAGGCGTACGCCACCCTCGCCGACCACGGCCGGCGCACCCCGTACACCCTCGTGGAGAAGATCACGAAGGAGGGGGAGAACGTCCACCTGCCCGACCGGACCCCGCAGCAGGCCATCAGCCGCGAGGCGGCCGACACCACCACGTCCATGCTGAACAGCGTCGTGGACAACGGCACCGGCACCGAGGCCCTCGCCGCCGGACGCCCGGCCGCGGGCAAGACCGGCACCGCCGAGCAGGACCGCGCCGCCTGGTTCGCCGCGTACACCCCGGACCTGGTGACCGTGGTCTCGATGATGGGCCAGGACCCGGACACCGGCACCCTCCAGTCCCTCTACGGGGCCCTGGGCGAGCCCCGCGTCGGGGGCGGCGGCTACCCGGCGCGGATCTGGGCGGCGTACACGAAGAAGGCCCTGGAGGGCAGCGATCCGGAGGACTTCGACCTGGAGCTCCAGCCCGGCGCGGCCCAGCCCCCGCCGCCCGCGCAGACCGGCACCCCGCAGCCGCCGCAGGGCAGCCGCCCTCCGTGGGCGCCGGACCAGAGCGGCCGGCCCAACCCGCCGACCCGGCCCGACGGCGGCCAGGACAACGGCGGGCAGAACCAGGGCGGCCAGACGAACGGCGGCCGCACCCAGGGCGGTCAGAACAACGGCGGCCAGACGAACGGCGGCCAGACCACGGGCGGCGACACCAACGGCGGCGGCCAGACCACCGGGGGGCAGACGAACGGCGGCCAGACCACCGGAGGCCAGACCACCGGGGGCCAGACCACGGGCGGCGACACCAACGGCGGCGGCCAGACCACCGGAGGCGGCCTCACCCCGCGCCGCCCCCCGTCCGCCTTCCTCGAATGACCGGCGGTCAGTGACCGGAGGTGGCCTTCAGCCCCACCACCGCGACCAGCAGCAGGCAGATGAAGAAGATCCGGGCGGCGGTCACGGGCTCCCCCAGCACCGCCATGCCGAGCACCGCCGCACCGGCCGCACCGATGCCCACCCAGACCCCGTACGCCGTACCGATGGGCAGGGTCTTGGCCGCGTACGACAGCAGCACCATGCTCGCGACGATCCCGGCGCCGGTGAACACGGACGGCCACAGCCGGGTGAAACCCTCGGTGAACTTCATACCGATCGACCAGCCGACCTCGAGCAGACCGGCGACGAGAAGCAGGAACCAGGCCATGACAGGCACCTCCGGGACGAGAACGGAACGGGGTGCGTCGTCTTTGCGTCCAGCTACCCGGTACGGCGCGTCTCGTCGGGGTGGTTCCCCACCACCGTAGCAAAGGGCATGCAAAAAGGGCTGGTGACCAGGGTCACCAGCCCTCCTCCCCGCCCTGCGGGCCTGCGGCAGGGGGACGCGTCAGAGGTACAGCCCGGTGGAGTCCTCCGACCCCTCCAGCCGCTCCGCCGCGACGGCGTGCAGGTCCCGCTCGCGCATCAGCACGTACGTCGCCCCGCGCACCTCGACCTCGGCACGGTCCTCGGGGTCGTACAGCACACGGTCACCGGGCTCCACGCTCCGTACGTTCTGCCCGACCGCGACCACCTCGGCCCAGGCGAGCCGCTTGCCCACCGCGGCCGTCGCCGGGATCAGGATCCCGCCGCCCGAGCGCCGTTCGCCCTCGGGGGAGTCGGACTTCACGAGCACGCGGTCGTGGAGCATGCGGATGGGCAGCTTGTCGTGGGTGGTGTTCTCGCTCACGCCCCGAACCTACCTGCCCCCGCGCGCGGCGCACGCCGGAGGGTGCGCATCACCGCTTGCGGCGCACGGAGACCACGACCAGCCCGACCGCCCCGGCCGCGAGCAGCGCCACGGGCACGATCCGCTCGATGCGCGGGGCGCCGTTCTCGTCGCGCAGGCCGTCCGTCACGTCGGTGATGAGCCGGTTGACGGACGCGACGGCACGCCCGAGGGTGTGGTCGACGGTCGAGGCGACCCTGGCCTTCGCGTCCCCGATGATCGTCTGCGGGTGCATGCGCACGCCGATCTCGTCGAGCGTCTCGGCGAGCTGCTCCCGGCGGCGGACGATGTCCGCCTCGATCTGTGCGGGGGTCCTGGCTTCCGGCACCGCGCTGCCTCCGTCGTCGTGTCGTCGTGTGTGGGCTTGATCCGTCATGGACAGTCTGTCAGCTCAGTCAGCTTAGGCTCATGCCGTACGGATCCCCTCCCGAGGAGAGCACTGACATGAGCGAGCGGCTCCAGCCGGGCGACACCGCCCCCGCCTTCACCCTGCCCGACGCGGACGGCAACGAGGTCTCGCTTGCCGACCACAAGGGCCGCAAGGTGATCGTGTACTTCTACCCGGCGGCCCTGACCCCGGGCTGCACGAAGCAGGCCTGCGACTTCACGGACAACCTGGACGTCCTGGCCGCGGCCGGCTACGACGTCATCGGTGTCTCCCCCGACAAGCCGGAGAAGCTCGCGAAGTTCCGCGAGAAGGAGCACCTGAAGGTGACCCTGGTCGGCGACCCGGAGAAGGAGGTCCTGACGGCGTACGGGGCCTTCGGCGAGAAGAAGCTGTACGGCAAGACGGTGACCGGGGTCATCCGCTCCACGGTGGTCGTGGACGAGGAGGGCAAGGTCGAGCACGCCTTCTACAACGTCAAGGCGACGGGCCACGTAGCGAAGATCATCAAGGACCTGGGCATCTGATCCCCCGTCCGGCCCCAGGAGCGGCCCGCACCCTCCCGGTGCGGGCCGCTCCGCTTATCGGACGCAACCGTCTGCATATCGGTCTCGAGCACGTTCCGCGAAGTCGCCGTCAAGCTCGGGGCCAGACCCGCCACCGGCACCCTGTCCCACATCGGGCGCCGGATCTCGGGGGCGGGCATCGACATCAGCCACTTCCCCGAGGCGGAGCGATCCGGCGTCGAGCTTCCGTTCAACGCCGCCGAACTCGCCGCCGCGGCGGCCTCCGCCGAGAGCACGTGGCCCGACTCGGGCTCGACGTCAGCCATTTCACACGACGCCCCTGGGCGGCCGCGTCAAGGGCGGCACCTCGGCCCGTCGCCGCCGACGTTCTGGTCGTCCTGCCGGACGGGTCCCCCCGGACCAACCGCGCCCGACTGCATCGGGCCTTGCAAGAGGCGGGGGTCACGTACGCCTGTGCCGGTTGCGGGAACCCCGGCACATGGCTGGGCCAGCCGATCTGCCTCCAGATCGACCACATCAGCGGTGACTGGCTCGACAACCGGCACGAGAACCTCCGCTATCTGTGTCCCAATTGCCACTCCCTCACGGACACGTGGTGCGGAAAGCGGCGACGTGACCCTGTCGCCCGGGGGACACCCTCCGCCGTAGACTGAGCGGAGCCACTCAAGGAGCAATGTCCGATTGCCCCAACTGTCGCGGTTGTGGTGGAATTGGCAGTCACGCTGGGTTTAGGTCCCAGTGGGGTAAAACCCGTGGGGGTTCGAGTCCCCCCAACCGCACGCATGACGAAGGCCCCGTGCGCAGGATCCGTGGATCCGCGCGCGGGGCCTTCGGGCTGTGCGGGCGCCGTCAGCCCAGCAGGTCCCGCAGGACCGGGATCAGGGCGCGGAAGGCCTGGCCGCGGTGGGAGATGGCGTTCTTCTCCGCCGGGGTGAGTTCCGCGCAGGTGCGGGTCTCGCCCAGGGGCTGGAGGATCGGGTCGTAGCCGAAGCCGCCGCCGCCCGAAGGGGTGTGGCGCAGGGTGCCCAGGAGGCGGCCCTCGACGACGCGCTCGGTGCCGTCCGGGAGGGCGAGGGCGGCGGCGCAGAAGAAGTGGGCGCCACGGTGTTCGTCGGCGATGTCGCCGAGCTGGTTGAGCAGGAGTTCCAGGTTCGCCCGGTCGTCGCCGTGGGCGCCGGCCCAGCGGGCCGAGAAGATGCCGGGGGCGCCGTTCAGGACGTCCACGCACAGGCCGGAGTCGTCGGCGATGGCGGGGTGGCCGGTGGCCCGGGCCAGGGCGTGGGCCTTGAGGAGGGCGTTCTCGGCGAAGGTGACGCCGGTTTCCTTGACGTCCGGGACCTCCGGGTACGCGTCCGCGCCGACCAGCTCGTGCGGCAGGCCGGCGTCGGACAGGATGGCGCGGAGTTCGGTGACTTTGCCCGCGTTGCGGGTGGCGAGGATCAGGCGGGTCATGCCGCCATTATCGCGGTCGGCCCGGGCCGTCAGCCGGGGGTGCAGACCTTGGAGATCTCCGCCGCGGCGTCCGCGACGGGCTTGATGTCGGGGGCGGTGTTGCCCTGTTCCACGGAGGTGCGGACGTTCTTGACGGCCGTGGCCATGGAGTCGACGGCCTTGCCGAGGTCGGCGTTGCCGGTCTGGTCCTTGATCTTCTTCAGGTCCGTGTCGATCTGGTTCAGCGCGTTCTGGGTGTCCTGGACGCTGTTGCCGGCGTTCGAGACGGCCTGCTGGAGGTTGTCGACGCTGTTGGCTATCGCGACCGCCGTGTTGGCGCAGTCCATCGCGGTGGAGATGGCGTCGCAGGAGGTGAGGGCCGGGACGGTGAGGGCGGCGGCCAGGGCCACGGCCGCGACGCGGAGCTTGGGCGTGGGCGTGGTGCGGTTCATGCGGGTCCCCCCGGGGGTGTGGGTACGGGTACGGGCGCACGGTGATGACTCCGTGCGCCCGTACCGGCGTAGACGCGTGCCCGCGCCGTGCGGTTGCTACGGGGCCTGGAGGTCCAGGGCGGCGAGCTGGAGGGCTTCGAGGTCGGCGCAGCCGCCGGCGGCGAGGTCGAGGAGGGCGTTGAGCTCCTTGCGGTCGAAGGGCTCGCCCTCGGCGGTGCCCTGGACCTCGACGAAGCGGCCGTCGCCGGTGCAGACGACGTTCATGTCGGTCTCGGCGCGCACGTCCTCCTCGTAGCAGAGGTCGAGGAGCGGGACGCCGTCGACGATGCCGACGCTGACGGCGGCGACGGTGCCGGTGAGGGGCTTGCGGCCGGCCTTGATCAGCTTCTTCTGCTGGCCCCAGGCGATGGCGTCGGCGAGGGCGACGTAGGCGCCGGTGATGGCGGCGGTGCGGGTGCCGCCGTCGGCCTGGAGGACGTCGCAGTCGAGGACGATGGTGTTCTCGCCGAGGGCCTTGTAGTCGATGACGGCGCGCAGCGAGCGGCCGATGAGGCGGGAGATCTCGTGGGTGCGGCCGCCGATCTTGCCGCGGACGGATTCGCGGTCGCCGCGGGTGTTGGTGGAGCGGGGCAGCATCGAGTACTCGGAGGTGACCCAGCCTTCGCCGCTGCCCTTGCGCCAGCGCGGGACGCCTTCGGTGAAGGAGGCGGTGCAGAAGACCTTGGTGTCTCCGAAGGAGATGAGGACGGAGCCCTCGGCGTGCTTGCTCCATCCGCGTTCGATGGTGACCGGGCGGAGCTGTTCGGGCGTGCGGCCGTCGATGCGAGACATGGCTGTGAGCCTAGTCGTTGCGGGGGCGGCCCGGGTGACGGGCGGGAGTACGGGTGGGTGCGGGGGTGGTGCGGGGTGGCGGGTACGGGTGGGGGCGGGGGTGGTGCGGGGTGGCGGGTACGGGTGGACCCCGTCCGGTCGGGCCGGTACGGGGTCCTCGTCATGCGGTGCGGGGGCGCTTCACATCATGTCTTCGATCTCGCCGGCGATGGGGTCGGCGTCCGTGCCGATGACGACCTGGACGGCGGTGCCCATCTTGACGACGCCGTGGGCGCCCGCGGCCTTCAGGGCGGCCTCGTCGACGAGTTCGGGGTTGATGACCTCGGTGCGCAGGCGGGTGATGCAGCCCTCGACCTCTTCGATGTTCTCGATTCCGCCGAGCCCGGCGACGATCTTCTCAGCCTTGGTGGCCATGTGTTTCTCCCTGAGTGTGGCGAAGAACGAGTCTCGGCGGCCGTAACCAGCTGCGTCCGCTTCGTCACGGTAGCTCACGGTTGGCCCATCTACGCGAGCGGGAGCGGGACGTCTGCCGAATGATGACGATCAGCAGCACCCTGCCCACAGCTGGTCTACACCAGTGTGCCGCACGTGCTGCGGCTGCCCAAAAGCGGGCCCGGCACAGGGAGGACGCGGATGAGCGCGAGCAGTGCCGAGGCGGCACCGCAGCCGAAGTGGTGGAGCGGCCTGTACCCGGGGCTGCAGAAGATGGGGCGCAGTCTCCAGCTGCCGATCGCGGTGCTGCCGGCGGCCGGGCTGCTCATCGGGCTGGGGCAGGCCCGGGTCCTGGGCGAGGAGGGCCTGGGCTGGACGGTCGTGGCGAAGGTGATGGCGGCCGCGGGCGGCGCCCTGCTGAACGCGGACATCGGCCTGCCGCTCCTCTTCTGCGTCGGCGTCTCGATCGGGATGGCGAAGAAGGCGGACGGTTCGACGGCGCTGGCCGCGGTGGCGGGCTTCCTGGTCTACCGGGGGGTGCTGCACGCGTTCCCCAATGTCTGTCCGGCCGGGACCGTCGACATCCGCGGCGGCTGCCTGGGGCCGAACAACACCTTCGTGGAGTTCACGTACCAGAACCCGGGGGTGTTCGGCGGCATCGTCATGGGCCTGCTGACCGCCTGGTTCTGGCAGCGTTTCCACCGGGTGAGGCTGGTCGACTGGCTGGGCTTCTTCAACGGCCGCCGGCTGGTGCCGATCGTCATGTCGTTCGTGGCGATCGCGTTCGCCGCGCTGTGCCTGTGGATCTGGCCGCCGGTGGGCGCCGCGCTGGAGAGCTTCTCCGACTGGCTGACGCGGCTGGGGCCCTGGGGGTCGGGCGTCTTCGGGGTGGCGAACCGCGCGCTGCTGGTGGTCGGCCTGCACCAGTTCCTGAACGTGCCGGTGTGGTTCCAGTTCGGCAGCTACACCAAGCCGGACGGGACGACGGTGCACGGTGACATCAACATGTTCCTGGCGGGCGACCCGGACGCGGGGCAGTTCACGACCGGCTTCTTCCCGATCATGATGTTCGCGCTGCCCGCGGCGGCGCTGGCGATCACGCACTGCGCGAAGCCGCAGCGGCGCAAGGAGGTCGCCGGTCTGATGCTGTCGGTCGGGCTGACCTCGTTCGTCACGGGGATCACGGAGCCGATCGAGTACTCGTTCCTCTTCGTCGCGCCGGTGCTGTACGCGGTGCACGCGGTGCTGACGGGCGTGTCGATGGCGGTGTCGTGGGCGCTGGGGGTCCACGACGGCTTCGCCTTCTCCGCGGGCCTGATCGACTACGTCATCAACTTCAGCCTGGCGACGAAACCGCTGCTGATCATTCCGATCGGCCTGTGCTTCGCGGCGGTGTACTACGTCGTCTTCCGCTTCGCGATCACGAAGTTCGGGATCCCCACGCCGGGGCGGGAGTCGGACGAGGAGATCGAGGCGATGCGGCGGGAGAACACCAAGGCGTAGCCCTGGGGGCGAGCCCCTTGTGACGCAAGGCCCGGGCCTTCGGATCCAGCGATCCGGAGGCCCTTCTTCCTGTGACCCAGGCCACACAAAATCGAAGGTTCCTTATCTAACCCCGACCGTGCTACAACTGGTCTACACCACCTAATGGTGTAGACCATGCAGCTGCCGAGCAGCCAGCGGTCTCTTCCGAGACGCCGCCACCCCCATTTTCCCATGTCCCCTGGCAGCGCCTTGCCCACTGGAGGAAGCCCATGTCCACAGCGACCGCTGCGGAGAAGAAGAAGGGCGCTGGCGTGATGGCCGTCATGCAGCGCATCGGCCGGAGCCTCATGCTCCCCGTCGCGGTGCTGCCGGCCGCCGCACTGCTGGTCCGTCTCGGCGACAAGGACATGCTGGGCTCGGCCTCGATGCCGGAGTTCATCAACAAGATCGCCGGCTACATGTCCGCGGGCGGCGGCGCGATCCTGGACAACATGGCGCTGCTGTTCGCCGTGGGCATCGCGATCGGCTACGCGAAGAAGTCGGACGGCTCGACCGCGCTCGCCGCCGTCACCGGCTACCTGGTCTTCAAGAACGTGCTCGCCACGTTCACCGACTCCAACCTCCCGAAGATCGCCAAGGTGGTCGACGGGAAGATCGCCATGGTCGAGGCGCCGGTGGACGCCAAGGTGCTCGGCGGCGTCGTCATGGGCCTCGTGGTCGCCCTTATCTACCAGAAGTTCTACCGGACCAAGCTCCCCGAGTGGGCGGGCTTCTTCGGCGGCCGCCGCCTCGTCCCGATCCTCTCGGCCTTCGCCGGCCTGCTGATCGGCATCGTCTTCGGCCTCATCTGGCCGGTCCTCGGCACGGGTCTGCACAACTTCGGCGAGTGGCTCGTCGGTTCCGGCGCCGTCGGCGCGGGCATCTTCGGCGTCGCCAACCGCGGCCTGATCGCGGTCGGCATGCACCACCTGCTCAACTCCTTCCCGTGGTTCCAGGCGGGCGAGTACAACGGCAAGAGCGGCGACATCGCCCGCTTCCTCGCCGGCGACCCGAGCGCCGGGCAGTTCATGACCGGCTTCTTCCCGATCATGATGTTCGCCCTGCCGGCCGCGTGCCTCGCGATCGTCCACTGCGCCCGCCCCGAGCGCCGCAAGGTCGTCGGCGGCATGATGTTCTCGCTCGCGCTGACCTCGTTCGTCACCGGCGTGACCGAGCCCATCGAGTTCACCTTCATGTTCATCGCGCCGGTGCTCTACGCCGTCCACGCGGTCCTGACCGGTGTCTCCATGGCCCTGACCTGGGCGCTGGGCATGAAGGACGGCTTCGGCTTCTCCGCCGGCGCCATCGACTACCTGCTGAACCTGGGCAAGGCCACGAACCCGGCCGGGCTGGCGCTGGTCGGCCTCTGCTTCGCGGCGCTCTACTACGTGATCTTCCGCTTCGCGATCACCAAGTGGAACCTGCCGACGCCGGGCCGCGAGTCCGACGAGGAGCTCGCCGAGCTGGCGAAGGCCGAGGCCAAGTAAGTTTCGTAGGCGGCACTACGCGACGGAGCCCCCGCTCTCCCGGAAGGGAGGGCGGGGGCTCCGTCGTGCTGCCGCTCGGTGGGCCCGGGCGCTCGGGGGTACTCCGCCGCGTCAGACCTCGTAGACGGCGCCGGCCTGCGCGAGGTCGACGCGTCCGTCGTACACCGCGCGGGCGTCCGCCAGGTTCTGCCCGGCGTCGGTCCACGGCGGGATGTGCGTCAGCACGAGCCGCCCGACCCGGCCGTCGCGCGCGTACTCGCCGGCCTCGCGGCCGTTGAGGTGGAGGTCCGGGATGGTCTCCTTGCCGTGCGTGAAGGAGGCCTCGCACAGGAACAGGTCCGCGCCCTCGGCCAGCGTCCCCAGCTCGGGGCAGGCCCCGGTGTCCCCGGAGTACGCCAGCACCCGCCCGCCGTGCTCGATGCGGATCCCGTACGACTCGACCGGGTGGCTGACCCGCTCGGTGCGGACCGTGAACGGGCCGATCTCGAAGCCGGCGGACTTCAGGGTGCGGAAGTCGAAGACCTCGCTCATGGAGCGCTCGTCCGGGACGTCGTCGTAGGCGGTGGTCAGCCGCTGCTCGGTGCCCTCCGGCCCGTACACCGGCAGGGGGGCGCAGCGGCCGCCCTCGTGGCGGTAGTAGCGGGCGACGAAGTAGGCGCACATGTCGATGCAGTGGTCGGCGTGCAGATGGCTCAGGAAGACCGCGTCGAGGTCGTACAGACCGCAGTGGCGCTGGAGCGCGCCGAGGGAGCCGTTGCCCATGTCGAGGAGCAGCCGGAAGCCGTCGGCCTCGACGAGATAGCTCGAACAAGCCGAATCCGCTGACGGGAAGGACCCCGAACAGCCGACGACGGTGAGCTTCATGGAGCGTGAACCTCCGTGGACGGGCCGTGGACGGAGTGCGGGCCGTGCGTGCGTCGAGCGTAAGGCGCGAAACCTCCGGTCGCTCCTCCGCGGCAGGCCGTTGTGGGGGGAATCACCTGTGCTGTCACCCAGGGGAGCGACGGCGGGTACGTGCGTTGCCGCGTCGCTGCCGCGCCGGGGGTGGCCGACGCGGCTACGGTCGGTCCATGGACACGTCCTGGTGGTTCGCCGTGGTGGCGGCGGTCGCCGTGGTGGTGGCGGTGCTGGTCCCCCGGCACGTCAGGAGGCGTGCGGCCGCGCCCCCGGCGCCGCCGCACGGGCTGGGGCCGCCGCCGCGGGTGCGGCCCGGTGAGCTGTGGTGCCTGGCGGACGGGCGGCCCTGCCTGGTGCTGTCGGCGCGGCCGCACCGGGCGTCGGCGCGGGTGGCGTGGATCGTGGGCAAGTACGACGACCGGCGGCCCGGGGTCGTCCCGCTGCCGCCGGGCATGGCGGGCGTCGGGGGCCGCGGCGGCTTCCTGGAGGCGGACCGGCCGCAGGAGGTCTCGGTGTGGGAGTTCCGCAAGCGGCTGGGCACGCTGGACCCGGCGCTGTGGGACGAGGCCAAGGGGCTGGGAGGCGGTACCGGATGACCGGGCGGAACACCGGGCGGAACATCAGGCTGCGGCGCGTCTACGATCCCCCCGAGCCGGAGGCGGACGGCGTGCGGGTCCTCGTGGACCGGCTGTGGCCGCGCGGGCTGTCGAAGGAGGCGGCCGCGGTGGACGAGTGGCCGAAGGCGGTGACCCCGTCCGGGGAACTGCGCAAGTGGTTCCACGACGGCGGCTCGGCGCGGGAGTTCCGGGCGCGGTACGAGGCGGAACTGGCGGAGCCGGGGGCCGCGGCGGAGCTGGAGCGGCTCCGCTCGCTCGCGGCGGCCGGCCCGCTGACGCTGCTCACCGCGGTCCGTGACCCCGGGGACAGCCACGCCGC
Organism: Streptomyces sp. NPDC093801; assembly: GCF_040701585.1. Classification (NCBI taxonomy): domain Bacteria; kingdom Bacillati; phylum Actinomycetota; class Actinomycetes; order Kitasatosporales; family Streptomycetaceae; genus Streptomyces; species Streptomyces sp. NPDC093801. The sequence goes on from NZ_JBFBDP010000013.1 coordinate 107,277, forward strand.
GGTCCTGGCGGAGCACCTGGCACCGTGACCCCCGGGCCGGACGGTACCGCCGGGGCGGGGTGCCGGCCGGGGCCGCGGGGCCGGGGTTGCCGCTGCGCGGAGCCGGTCCCCCACCCGCCCTTCCACCGTTTCCGGGGGCTCCGCCCCTGACCCCGCACGGGCGCCCCGCGCCCGTCGCCCCGAACGCCGGCGGGGTTGCAGGAGCCGCGCGGGGTCCGGGGGCGGGGCCCCCTGGGGGCCTACGCCCAGAGCTGGCCCTGGAGGACCTCGATGGCCTCCTCCGTCGTCGCCGCCGTGTAGACGCCCGTCGACAGGTACTTCCAGCCCCCGTCGGCGACGACGAACACGATGTCGGCGGATTCGCCGGCGGCGACCGCCTTGCGGCCGACGCCGATCGCCGCGTGCAGGGCGGCGCCGGTGGAGACGCCCGCGAAGATGCCCTCCTGCTGGAGGAGTTCACGGGTGCGCGTCACCGCGTCCGCCGAGCCCACCGAGTAGCGGGTCGTCAGGACCGAGGCGTCGTACAGCTCGGGGACGAAGCCCTCGTCGAGGTTGCGCAGTCCGTAGACGAGGTCGTCGTACCGCGGCTCCGCGGCCACGATCTTCACCCCGGGCACCTGCTCGCGCAGGTAGCGGCCGACGCCCATCAGGGTGCCCGTCGTGCCCAGGCCGGCCACGAAGTGGGTGATCGAGGGGAGGTCCGCCAGGATCTCGGGGCCGGTCGTGGCGTAGTGGGCGCCCGCGTTGTCCGGGTTGCCGTACTGGTAGAGCATCACCCAGTCGGGGTGCTCCGCCGCCAGTTCCTTCGCCACGCGCACCGCGGTGTTCGAGCCGCCCGCGGCCGGCGACGAGATGATCTCCGCTCCCCACATCGCGAGAAGGTCGCGGCGCTCCTGCGAGGTGTTCTCCGGCATCACGCACACGATCCGGTAGCCCTTGAGCTTCGCGGCCATCGCGAGCGAGATGCCCGTGTTGCCGGAGGTGGGCTCCAGGATGGTGCAGCCGGGGAAGAGCCGGCCGTCCTTCTCCGCCTGCTCGATCATGTGGAGCGCCGGGCGGTCCTTGATCGAGCCGGTCGGGTTGCGGTCCTCCAGCTTGGCCCAGATCCGGACGTCCTCCGAGGGGGACAGCCGCGGCAGGCGGACCAGCGGGGTGTTGCCGACCGCCGCGAGCGGGGAGTCGTAGCGCATTACTTCGAGCCGCCGGCCACGGCCGGGAGGATGGTGACGCTGTCGCCGTCCTTGAGGGCGGTGGCGATGCCGTCGATGAAGCGGACGTCCTCGTCGTTGAGGTAGACGTTGACGAAGCGGCGCAGCTTGCCGTCCTCCAGGAGGCGCGCCTCGATGCCCTTGTGACGGGTCTCCAGGTCCGCGAACAGCTCGGAGAGGGTGGCGCCCTCGCCGTTCACGGCCTTCTCGCCGTCGGTGTAGGTGCGGAGGATGGTGGGGATGCGGACCTCGATGGCCATGGCAGCGGGCTCCAGTGTCGTGAAGGAGGAGGGTGAGGAAGCGTGAGGGCGCGCTCTCGTGCGGCCCGCGCGCGGGGCCGTGGTGCTCAGGCGGCGGGACAGATGGCGCTGGCGAGGCGGCACAGGTCGACGTGCAGCCGCGCCACGAGCAGCAGCCTGCCGGGCGTCTCGATGCTCACGTCGTGGGAAACCATGCGGTCATGTTAACGATTCCCGGTCCCCCGTTTGGAGTGTGATCCCGCATCGTGGACGCCGTCGGCTCACATGGTGGTCAGTAGGCCTCGACGACCTGCACTTCTTCCTCCGTGATCACGCCGTCGACGATGCGGTACGAGCGGAACTGGAACTCGCCGAGGCCGTCGGTGTCGGCCGTGGAGACCAGGACGTAGTGGGCGCCGGGCTCGTTGGCGTAGGTGACGTCCGTGCGGGAGGGGTAGGCCTCGGTCGCGGTGTGCGAGTGGTAGACGATCACGGGCTCTTCGTCCCGGTCGTCGAGTTCGCGGTAGAGCTTCAGCAGGTCCTTCGAGTCGAACTCGTAGAACGTGGGCGAGCGGGCCGCGTTGAGCATCGGGATGAACCGCTCCGGGCGGCCGGTGCCCGCCGGGCCGGCCACCACGCCGCACGCCTCGTCGGGGTGGTCCTTGCGGGCGTGCTCGACGATCAGGTCGTACAGGGCCTGGGTGAGGGTCAGCATGGGCCACAGGATATGCAGACGGGCCCTCCCGTACCGAGGTGTGGTACGGGAGGGCCCGGATGTTGGACACGAGGTCCGCGGGAGCGCGGTTCCCGGCCGTGACAGGCGGCCGGGACCCGTGTCGGCTACGCGGAGGTCGAGGCCTTCTCCAGCTCGGCTCCGCCGGAGCTGCGGGCCTTGAGGACGAGCCAGGACACGCCGAGGATCAGACCCCACAGCGGGGCGCAGTACAGCGAGACGCGGGAGTCCTTGTCGACGCCCATCATCACGATGACCATGCCGATGAAGGCCAGCGAGAAGTAGCTGGTGTACGGGGCGCCCGGGGTGCGGAAGGCCGACTGGGGCAGTTCGCCGCGGTCGGCCTTGGCGCGGTAGCGGATCTGGCAGACGAGGATGACGATCCAGGCCCACATGCCGGAGATGGTGGCGAAGGAGACGACGTAGTCGAAGGCCTTGCCGGGGGCGACGTAGTTGATCCAGACGCCGACGAGCATGAGGGCGGCGGAGAAGGTGGTGCCGACGAGCGGGGTGCCGCTCTTGGTGAGCTTGGTGAAGAACTTCGGGCCCTGGCCGTTGAGCGCGAGGTCGCGCAGCATGCGGCCGGTGGAGTACATGCCCGAGTTGCAGGAGGACAGGGCGGCGGTCAGGACGACGAAGTTGACGATGGCCGCGCCGATGCCCAGGCCCATCTTCTCGAAGGCGAGGACGAAGGGGCTCTCGCCGGCCTTGAAGTTGGACCACGGGATGACCGACATGATCATGATCAGCGCGCCGACGTAGAAGACGGCGATGCGCCACGGCACGGTGTTGATGGCCTTGGGCAAGGTCTTCGCCGGGTCCTTGGACTCGCCGGCGGTGACGCCGACCAGTTCGACCGCGAGGAAGGCGAACACGACGATCTGCAGGGTCATCAGCGTCTCGCCGATGCCGTTGGGGAAGAAGCCGCGGTCGTTCCAGAGGTTGGAGACGGAGGCGCCGGCGGCGGCGTCGGAGAAGCCGACGGTGAGGATGCCGGCGCAGATCAGGATCATGCCGACGATGGCGGTGACCTTGACCATGGAGAACCAGAACTCCAGCTCGCCGAAGAGCTTCACGGAGATCAGGTTGGCGGCGTAGAGGATGACCGTGAAGATCAGCGCGTAGGCCCACTGCGGGAAGCTGTCGTGCGTCCAGTACGACATGTACTTCGCGGCGGCGGTCACCTCGGTGATGCCGGTGACGACCCAGAACAGCCAGTACGTCCAGCCGGTCGCGTAGCCCCAGAACGGGCCGAGGAACTCGCGGGCGTAGTCGGAGAAGGAGCCCGACACGGGGCGGTACATGAGCAGCTCGCCCAGGGCCCGCATGATGAAGAAGATGACCAGGCCGACGATCGCGTAGGCCAGGATCAGGCTGGGCCCGGCCTTCGAGATCGCCTTGCCCGCGCCCAGGAACAGGCCGGTGCCGATGGCCCCGCCGATCGCGATCATCTGGATCTGGCGGGCGCCGAGCGCGCGGTGGTAACCCTCGCCGTCGCCCTCGCCCTGCGCGCCCTCGCCGGGCGTCCTGTCGTGCTGCTCGACCTGCACAGAGGTCATGTTTGGTGCGCCTTTCTCCACGCCGACCCGCGCCTCGAACGGCTGCGGATCGGGTCCTCGATCCCCCCGGATACGGATGGAGTTGCACCCGGCGGTCAGCCGGTTCAAGCGGGCCGGGGGACATGGGTGGCGTCCCGTCGGCGGTCGTGAAGATTTATCACGCGCTTAGGGGAGGAGGAAGGGGCGAAATGCGACGTAGGGAGGGTTTAAATCCGGACATACGACATGAAATAGATCAGATCACCGCATGGCGGTGATCTGATCGTTATCCGGATTTGAGCGTCCGCTGAGCGAACGGCGTGCGCAACGAGGCCCTCCGGGGGCCTCAGAGGGTCTCGACGAGGGTCTCCTGGAGGCCGCCCAGCCAGAGGTACGCCATCACCATCGGCTTGCGCGGGTCGTCGTCCGGCAGCCGGTACAGCTCCCCGCTCTGCTCGTCGTCGGCGATCTCCAGCCGGGCCGCGATGGTCAGCCGCAGGTCGTTGAGGGCGCCGAGCCAGCGCAGCGGAAGCTCCCCGCCCAGCTCCAGCACCGCCGCCCCGTCCCCGCCCGGGGTGAGCGCGTCGAGGCTGCGCACGACGGCCAGCGCGTCCTCCCGCTTGCGGGTGCGCAGGTCGTTCTCGGTGAAGCGGCGGAACTCCGCCGAACGGGCGCGCAGCTCCTCCGGATCCTCGCCGGGGCCCGCGCCGGGGCCCCCGTAGGCGTCGGGGAACAGCCGGGCCAGCGCCGGGTCGGACGGGGGCTCGGTGGGCCCCTCGGCGGCGAACAGCACGGCCAGCGGATCGGCGTCCTCGGCGGGCTCCGGCTCGCCGGGGCCGATCAGCTCCAGCAGCTGCACCGCGAGGGAGCGCAGGATGGAGATCTCGATCTCGTCCAGCGCGACGGCGGCCCCGCCGCCCTTCAGCGGCTCGAACACGCCGCCCATCAGGTGCGGTCCTGCGAGAGGGTCGCCCAGAGCCCGTAGCCGTGCATCGCCTGCACGTCGCGCTCCATCTCCTCGCGGGTGCCGCTGGAGACGACCGCCCGTCCCTTGTTGTGGACGTCGAGCATCAGCCTGGTCGCCTTGTCCTTGGGGTAGCCGAAGTACGCCTGGAACACGTACGTCACGTAGCTCATGAGGTTGACCGGGTCGTTGTGGACCAGGGTCACCCAGGGGACGTCCGGTTCCGGGACCGCGAAGGTCTCCTCTGCCGACTCGGTCCGTTCGATCTCAATGGGAGCAACACTCACTTGTCCCATGCTGCCACTGTGACGGGCCCGTCGCACAAACGGGCCCCCGCGCCGCCCCCCGCCCTACATCTCGTCACTTTGACGAAATGTGCGCTAGCATCCGTGTCATGAACCCTGCGGACCTGGGCCTGCCGGTGGACGTGCCGTCGACAGCGCTCTTCACCGACCACTACGAGCTCACGATGCTGCAGGCCGCGCTGGCCAACGGCACGGCCGACCGACGCTCCGTCTTCGAGGTCTTCACCCGGCGGCTTCCCGAGGGGCGCCGCTACGGCGTGCTGGCGGGGACCGGGCGCGTCCTGGACGCCGTGGAGAACTTCCGCTTCGACGGAGCGGTGCTGGAGTTCCTGCGCGAGCGGGCCGTCGTCGACATGCGGACCCTGGACTGGCTGGCCTCGTACCGCTTCTCGGGTGACATCTGGGGCTACCCGGAGGGGGAGGTCTACTTCCCCGGGTCCCCGGTGCTGCGCGTCGAGGGCAGCTTCGCCGAGTGCGTGCTGCTGGAGACGGTCGTCCTGTCGATCCTCAACCACGACTCGGCGATCGCGGCCGCCGCCTCCCGGATGGCCTCGGCGGCGGGCGACCGGCCGCTGATCGAGATGGGCGCGCGCCGGACGCACGAGCTCGCGGCGGTCGCGGCCTCGCGGGCCGCTTACGTGGGCGGCTTCACCTCGACCTCCGACCTGGCGGCCGGGTTCCGCTACGGGATCCCGACCGTCGGCACCAGCGCGCACGCCTTCACCCTGCTGCACGACAGCGAGCGGGACGCGTTCACCGCGCAGGTGGCCTCGCTGGGCTCCGGAACCACCCTCCTGGTGGACACCTACGACGTGGCGGAGGCCGTCCGCACGGCCGTGGAGGTCGCCGGGACGGGGCTGGGCGCGGTCCGGATCGACTCCGGCGACCTGCTGCTGGTCGCGCACCGCGTGCGCCAGCAGCTCGACGAGCTGGGGGCGACGGACACGCGGATCGTGGTCACCTCCGACCTGGACGAGTACGCCATCGCCTCGCTGGCGGCGGCGCCGGTGGACGCGTACGGCGTGGGCACGCAGCTGGTGACGGGCAGCGGGCACCCGACGTGCTCGATGGTCTACAAGCTGGTCGCGCGGGCGGAGTCGGCGGACCCGAAGGCCCCGCTGGTGCCGGTCGCGAAGAAGTCCTCGGGCGGGAAGACGTCGATCGGCGGCCGCAAGTGGGCGGCGCGGCGGGTGGACGCCGACGGGGTGGCGGAGGCGGAGGTGGTAGGGACCGGGCCGGTCCCGGCGGCCCTGGCCGGCCGGCAGCTGCTGGTCCAGCTGGTCAAGGGGGGCGAGGTGGTGGCCCGCGAGCCCCTGGACACGGTGCGCGCCCGGCACCGCCGGGCCCGGGCCGGCCTTCCCCTCTCGGCGACGCAGCTGTCCCGGGGCGAGCCGGTGATCCCGACCGAGTACGCCTGACCGGCCCGGGCCTGCCGGGCCCGGCGCTCGAACGCGGGCAGGGCCGTACGCACCCCGCGCGGCGTTCGGGCCCGCCGGGCGCGGAGCGCACGGATCCGGGTCCGGGCGCAGCCGCGGCGGGGCCGGGGGGCCCGTTTCGGGAAGGGGCGGGGTGGGGGAAGAGCACCCGCAGGGCCCGACGCGCCGCACGTACGACATCCACACCGAGCCGAAGGGCACGCGACATGCACCGCGCACTGATCGTCGTCGACGTACAGAACGACTTCTGCGAAGGCGGCAGCCTCGCGGTCACCGGCGGCGCCGACGTCGCCGCCGCGATCACCGAGCTGATCGGGAACGCCACCGCCGGCTACCGGCACGTCGTGGCGACGCGCGACCACCACGTCGACCCCGGCCCGCACTTCGCCCGCCCCCCGGCGGAGCCGGACTACGAGAACTCCTGGCCCGTGCACTGCGTCGCAGGGACCGAGGGCGTCGGGTTCCACCCGAACTTCGCGCCGGCCGTCGCCTCGGGGGCCGTCGCCGCCGTCTTCGACAAGGGTGCGTACGAGGCCGCGTACAGCGGGTTCGAGGGCACCGACGAGAACGGCGAGGGACTCGCACGGTGGCTGCGCGAGCGGAACGTGGACGAGGTGGACGTCGTCGGCATCGCCACCGACCACTGCGTCCGCGCCACCGCCCTCGACGCGGCCCGCGAGGGGTTCACCACCCGCGTCCTGCTGGACCTGACGGCCGCCGTGGCCCCGCACACCACCGAGAAGGCCCTGGAGGAGCTCCGGGCGGCCGGGGTGGCCCTCGTCGGCACCGCGCCGGCCCGCGGCCGCGGCTGACCCCCGGCGCACCCCGCAGGGCGCCGGCCGCCGCCGGGGCCGCGAAGGCCCCCCGGCCGCCCCTGGGCGCCCTCCGGGCGCGCCCGGGCCGCCGGGGCGCCGCAGGACCCCGCCGCAGCCGTCAGGACCGCCGCGGCGGCCCGGGGGGACACCCCCCGGCCCAGGGGGACACCCCCTAGCTCCTAGTTCCCCAGCAGGGCCCTGATCGGGTGCCACAGCTCCGCGGTGCCGTCCGGGGCGCCCCGCCACAGCAGGCCGTCCGGGTGGTGGAGGACGGCCGTGATCTCGTCCGGGGTCGGCGGCTGGGCGTTGCCGCGGAGGTACACCGCCCGCATGCCGAGGTTCCGCAGCCTGGTCAGGGCGCGGGCCCGGTTCGCGGCGTGCACCAGCACGCGGACGTTCCCGCCCTCGCCGGACGGCCTCGGCAGCGTCAGCGCGACCACGACGCTGCCGCCCGGCAGTCTGACGAAACCTCCACCTGGCATGATCTCCAGCTCCCCCGTCAATAAGAACAGTCGTCCGTGCATCTAAACGCGATCGGCCGCCGCCCGCTAGAGGGCGACGGCCGATCATGCTTTGACCTGCGGTTTTACCGGACTACTTGCCCGAGGGGCCGACCTCGATCGTCATCTGGAGGCCGTCGTAGGTCTCCTTCGCGATCTTGATCTTGGTGTTGGTGTCAGCGACCTTCACCGAACCGGTCGGGTTCTCGTCGTAGTAGTACTTGCCCTTGTGGTCGTCGAAGACCAGGTTGGCCGGCTTCGGCTTGACGAAGAGCGACTCGCCGTTCTTGTGCAGGGTGAACGCGTCCGTCGAGTAGGCGCTGAACGGGGCGTCGTACGGCTGGATCTTGTTGCGCAGCAGGGTGCCGTCGGCCCACTTCATCGGCTTGGCGTTGGCGTCGATCGGCAGGATCAGACCCGAGCCGGGGTGCTGGCTCGTGTTGTTGTCCTTCTGCGACTTGTCCCACAGCCAGATCAGCAGACCGTCCTGGTACGGGTAGTGCTCGACCCAGTTCGGCTTCGAGTTCGCCCAGCCGAAGTTGTACGGGCCCACCTTGAGGGTGGTGTCGTACGAGACGTAGCGGCGGTTCTCGGCGATGTAGTACTGCGGGTACTCCTTGGTGAAGCTCCCGCCGACCCGCTCGAAGCCCTTGCCGGTCCAGCCGTTGTCGCCGTTCTCGGCACCGTCGGTGAACAGCGCCGCACCGTCGGCGGTCAGGGTGATGGCGTCGGCCGTGAAGCCCTTGCCGCCCGCGCCGCCGTCCGTCTGGTAGCGGAAGCGGAGGTCGACCTTCTTGCCCGCGTAGGCGTCGAGCGGGAAGTTCAGGGACTTCCAGGCGCCGGAGGCGCCGGTCAGCGAGGGGCTGCCGGAGGCGTCGGCCGGGATGGCCGCACCGTCGGCGGTGCCGGCCAGCGCGTGCCAGGTGGCGCCGCCGTCCGTGGACACCTCGGTGTAGAGGAAGTCGTAGTCCTGCTCGATGTCCCACCAGCCCTTGAGGGACAGGGCCGCGGACTTCTTGCCCGTCAGGTCGACGGAGCGGGTGAGGGTGTTCTTGAGGTCGTCACCCATCTGGCTCCACCACTGCGAGGAACCCTCGGCGGGAGCGACGATGTCGGTCTTGACCTGCTTCTTCGGCAGCTCGACGACCAGCGCCTGCTTGTCCTTGGTGTTGTACTCCGACACACCCAGCTTGTGCGTGGACTTCGTCGCGGCCTTGGCCGTGTCGTAGTTCAGCCAGCCCAGCTGGAGCTTGTCCCAGGCGGTCATGTCGCCCGGGAGGTCGCCTATGGAGTCCTTGCCCTCGCCGAGCCAGGAGCCCGCCGACATCAGGGACCAGAAGCCGACCGAGTTCTCGCCGCCGCCGGAGGTGTCGTAGAGGTCCGGCAGACCGAGGTCGTGGCCGTACTCGTGCGCGAAGACGCCGAGGCCGCCGTTCTCCGGCTGCATCGTGTAGTCGCCGACCCACATGCCGGTGTCGCCGATCTGGGTGCCGCCGGCCTTGTTGTTGGCCGGACCGGTCTTGCCGACGTCCGTGCCGTACGCGTACCAGCGGTGCGCCCACAGCGCGTTGGTGCCCTGCACGCCGCCGCCGGCCGACTCGTCCTCGCCCGCGTGGACGATCTGGAAGTGGTCGATGTAGCCGTCGGGCTCGTTGAAGTTGCCGTCGCCGTCGTAGTCGTTGCGGTCCCACTGGTCGTACTGCGCCAGCGTGGCCTTGATGTCGGCGTCGGACTTGCCGGCCTTCTTCTGGGCGTCGACCCACGCGTTCACGCCGTCGCGGACGGCGTCCCACACGGTGGGGCAGTTGGTCTGGCCGCAGTAGTTCGAGCCGTAACGGGCCTCGTTCCACGGGATCTTGACCCAGTCGGAGACCTGGCCGTCGACCGAGTAGCGGCCGGAGGAGGTCTTCTCGTAGTAGGTCTTCAGCGAGTTCTTGCCCTGGCCGGTACCGAAGTACAGGTCCTGGAAGTAGTCGCGGCTGAAGTCCTTGCGCCAGGCGGTGCTGTTGTTGCTCGCGCGGTCGGGCTGCGCGATCTGGTTGTGCAGCGGGCCGGGCGTGCCGCCGAACTTGGGCTGCGGCGGCTTCGGGCCGTTCGGGCCGTCCGGGTCGAACATGGTCGTGTTGTCGACCTGGTCGCCGAAGTCGACGAGGATGGTGAAGATCTTGTCGGTCTTCTCGCGGCCGAGCTCGACGTACTTCTTGTCATCGAGCTTGACGACCTTCGAGGCGCCGCGCTGCTCGACCTGCTTCTTGCCCGCCAGCACCTGGTCAAGGGCAGCCTCGCGCTCCTGCGCCTGCTGCTTGCTGAACGGGGTCTCCAGGTCGTGCTTGACCTTCTCCTGCGCAGGAGCGGTCGGGTCCTGCTTGCCCGAGGCGGGTACGCCGCCCCAAGTGGTGTCCGCCTGGGCCGTGGCGAAGAAGGCGCCCGAGGCGGCCGTAGCCGCCATGGTCACGCCGACTACGGCGGCGCGCATCGCGCGACGCCTTGCGGAGTTGCCGGTCACTTGATGTCGTTCCCCTCCCGCGGCCGCGACGAAGGGTCGGAACGTCTCCATAGGAGCGGGGGGTTCCGCGCGGCGCGCGTCTCAAGTGACGACATTTGACCGGAGAGTCTAAAGAAAAGACAGACCTTGACTTCTTCCTTACAACTGCACTATGCGGTCAGCGAGTTCCGCTATTCGGACGTTTGGCGCCATCGGGGTCTTCCGGGGCGAAGGGACCTCCCGCCGCCGTCCGACGGCCGGTTGCAACCCGGTTTGTGACCCCGTGCGCCCCCCTGTGCTCCTGACACCGTGGGTAAGGTCACGCTTACCCGCACCCCTCCTCGGGCATCCCGTCGTATGGGTCACCCGACGCGCGCGACCGCCGGGCCGACTCCGAGCCGACGCACCCCCGCACCTGCCGCCTCCGAGGACGGAACACGTCATGCCGCGTCCGACTGCCGCACAGCTCGCCTACGGCTCCGCCACCGTCATCGTGTCGACGATCGCCATGCTGCTGCTCTCGCAGACGAGCACGGGGATCGGGGTCGCGGTCATCTCCGCCGCCGCGCTCGCCCTCGGGCTGCTGGTCGCCCTCACCGTGCCGCTCCCGCGCCGCCGCGGCCGGCACGCCGCCGCGCGCCGCGGCCGGCAGACCGCGCCCGTGCCCGCGGCGCCGGCCGGGGACCCCGCCGCCGCCCGGGTGCCGGAACCCCGGACGGCCCCCGTGGAGCACCCCGTCCACCACTGAGCCGCATCCGCGGACGCATACGGACGCGCGCGGGCGCCCGGCCCCTGGGAGCCGGCCGCCCGCGCGCCCGTGCGCGTCCTGAGCCCGCCTCAGGGCACCGAGACCACCACGGTTTTGGCGGCCTTGTCGTGCAGGCCCTGCTGGTAGGGCTTGTCGACCAGGATCGAGATGCCCACGATGACCCACCACAGGCCACAGCACAGGAAGAACGGCACCCACAGGGTGGCCGCCCGGGCGGCCGAGGCGCCGGAGGGGGGCACGCTGCCGTTGTCGAGCATGGCCACCCGCAGGCGCATCGCCTTCTTGCCCAGGGTCTGGCCGCCCTTGTGCGTGAAGAACCAGTCGTAGCCGATGAAGGCGGCGATGTAGAGCAGCCACCACAGCAGGAAGGCGCCGCCGAGCCAGCGGGAGGCGTCGTCGGTCAGCTCCCCGCTCTGGTCGGTGTCGGCGGGGAGGGCGAAGCCGACCGCGAAGAGGATCAGCCAGAGCGGGATGAGCACGACCAGCACGTCGATGATGCGGGCGACGAGCCGCTTGCCCATGTCCGCCAGCGGGGGCATGCCGGCGAGCGGGTCGGGCACGCCGTAGCCGCCGTACGGGGGCGGCGGCGGGGGCGGGTAGCCGCCCCCGGGCGGGCCTCCGGGCGGGGGCGGGGAGCCGCCGCCCGCCGGACCGCCGGGCGGGGGCGGGGAGCCGTACGGCGAACCGCTCGGCGGGGTCGGGGAGCCGTACGGCGAACCGCTGGACGGGGGCGTCGGTTCCTGGGGCTTCTTGAGGAACGGGTCGTCCTCGGGCGGCTCGCCCGGCGGCGGCTGGTCGGTGCTCATGGCCCGAGTCGAACCCGGCCCCGCCGCCCCCGCAACGCGGCGGTGTCCGTCCGGGCGACGGGCCCGCGCCCGGCCGTCAGCGGGCCACGTACGTCCCGGCGGCCTTGTCGTGCCAGGCCTGCCGGCGCGGCCGGTCGACCAGGCACCAGAGGCCGCCCGGCAGGCCGAGGACCGCGTAGAGGAGCCAGCGGAGCAGGGCCGCGCCGAAGCCGGGCGGACGCAGGCCGGCGGTGGTCAGCACCCGCACCCCGCACAGCTTCTTGCCGGGAGTGCGGCCCCAGCGGGCGGTGGGCAGGGCCTCGTAGAACACCCCGAAGAGCAGGACGGCGGCCAGGACGAGGCCCAGCCGGCCGGCGGTGGTGGCGTCGAGCAGCCATACCGTGGTGGTGCGCCCGCTGGCCCGGGCGGCGTCGACCTTGGCCTGGACGTGGGCCGTCACCCCCGGTACGAGGGGCAGCGCGGCGGCGACGCCCACCCCGGCGAGGACGAGCGAGTCCAGGCCCCTGGCCAGCCCCCGGCGCACCAGCCCGGCGGGCCGTACGGCCCGCTCCGCCATGCGTTCGAAGAGGGCCCGGGCGTCCTCCCGTTCGGGCGCCGAGGCGGGGGCGGACGAGGGGGCGTGCGCGGTGGCGGGGGCGTGCGCGGCGGGCCCCGCGGGGGCCGTGCCCGCAGCGGCGCGGGTCCCGGGGGCGGACCGCACCGGGTCCTGTCCCGCGGCCCGCGCGCCGGGGTCGGCGGCCGCGGCCCGGCCGGAGGCCGGGGCCGGAACCCGGGCGGCGCCGGCCGGGGCCCCCGAGGGCTCGGGCCACCGCCCCGAGGCCGGGGCCTGCGGCCAGGGCGGCGCGGGGGCGGCGTCCGGGCCGTGGTGCGTGCCCGGGTGGGAGCCCGCCCGGGCGGGTTCCCCCGCCGGAGCCGGGGCCCGCGCCGGACCGGGGGCCGGAGCACCGGACCGCGCCCGGGCGGCCCCGCCGTCCGGAGCCCCCGCCGGAGCCCCGGGGGGCCACTCCCGGGCGGCGTCCTCCGCCGGATCCGGGGCGGGGGCGGGAGCGGGCGACCACGCCCGCGCGGCCCCGCCGGGGCCGGCGGGGGCGGGTGCAGCGGCGGCGTCCGCCGGGGGCGCGGGCCGTTCCGGGGAACGGGGCGGGGCGGCCGCCCGGGCCGTGGCCTCGGGCCAGCTGGACGTGAGGCCCGAGACACCCGTGCCCGGGGCTTCCGGCCAGGCGGACGGGCGGGCGGGGAGGAGGCCCACGCTCTCGGCGGCGGCCTGTGCGGGCAGCCGCCGTGCGGCGGGCGCGGCGGCCGCCGGACGGGCCAGGGAGATCCCGCCGGGCCGGGCGTCCTCGGGCTCCCCGACGTCCGGGCCGCCCCAGGAGACCCGGACGTCGCGGGGCCCGCCGAACCCTGCCTGGTGCGCGGGATCCGCCTGCCAGGCCGGCGCCGGCGCGCGGTCCCGTACCGGTGGCCGGGGGCCGGGACCGGGCTCGGGGCCGGGGTCCGGCAGGGCCTCGGTCGCGGAGGTCTCGTCGAGGAACACCGGCCCCGTCTCCTCCACCGGGGCGGGGGCGGGGGCGGGGGCGGGACGGCTCGTACCCGGGACCCAGGCGGCGCCGTTCCAGTACCGGACGTACCCGGGGATGGACGGATCGGGGTAGTAGCCCTCGCGGGCCGCGTGCTCGCCGTCACCAGGGGAGGCCGTCAATGTCCCCAACTCCGATCGTGGCTCAAGGCTTGTGCAGGGGAGGACCCAAGGGGAGGACCATAGCCAAGAACCCCCTCCCGCCAGGTCCGGTAACGGCAGATTCCAAGCCTTTGAGCGAACCTCACCCCGACTCCGGCCCGCTCACGACCCCGCTTCCGCCCCGACCGACCGATTTCAGCCACCCAAAGATTTCGGCCAATCTTCGATCCGGTGCCGGAAGTCGCGTCATACCCGGGCACACGGGCGCTCTCTCCGGGCGTGGGGCCGTCCGCGCCCCGCGCCCGCAACCGACGCACCGAAGTGAGGCCCCGTGCACCACCACCCCGTCATCGAGCGCGAGCTGGAGCTCAAGCTCGTCCTGTCCCCCGAACGCGGCATCCGCGTCCCCGCGAAGCTGCTCTACCTGACCGACGACCCCTACGCCGTGCACATCACCTTCCACATCGGCACCAGCACCCCGGTCAACTGGACCTTCGCCCGCGAGCTGCTCGTCGAGGGGGTGTTCCGCCCCTGCGGCCACGGGGACGTCCGGATCTGGCCCACGAAGGTCGACGGGGAGTCCGTGCTGTGCATGGCGCTCAGCTCCCCCGACGGCGACGCCCTCCTGGAGGCCCCGGCGGGCGCGGTGTCGGCCTGGCTGGAGCGCACCCTGCGGGTGGTGCCGCCCGGGAGCGAGGCGGAGCGGCTGCGCCTGGACGAGGCGCTGGCCGAGCTGCTCACCCCGACCCCGGCCGACGAGCTGTGGCTGCGCGACCCGTGGCCCTCGGACGAGACCGCGGACGGCGACCTGTGATGCGCACCCCGACCGACACGGAGGCCCCGGCCCGTACGGGCGGCCCGTCAGAAGAGCTTGCCGGGGTTCATCAGCCCGAGCGGGTCGAAGGCCCGCTTGACGGCGCGCTGCACCTCCAGCCCGACCGGCCCGAGTTCGCGGGCCAGCCAGTCCTTCTTCAGCACCCCGACGCCGTGCTCCCCGGTGATGGTCCCGCCCAGGGCCAGCCCGAGGGACATGATCGCGTCGAAGGACTCCCGGGCCCGCCGCGTCTCGTCCTCGTCCGCGGGGTCGAAGCAGACGACCGGGTGGGTGTTGCCGTCGCCCGCGTGCGCGCAGACGCCGATGAGCAGGTCGTACGTCCGCGCGATGGCGGCCGTGCCGTCCAGCATCTCGGCCAGCCGCGACCGGGGCACGCAGACGTCGTCGATCATCGTCGCGGGCCGCAGGGCCTCCAGGGCGGTCAGGGACATCCGCCGGGCCTGGAGCAGCAGTTCCGACTCCGCCTCGTCCTCGGCGGGTACGACGGCACTCGCCCCGGCGGCCGTGCACAGTTCGCCGACGGCGGCGAGGCCGGCGGGCGCGTCCGGGGTGTCGAAGGCGGCCAGCAGCAGCGCCTCCGTGCTGTCGGGCAGGCCCATCCTCCCGAGGGCGTTGACGGCGCGGACGGTCGTGCGGTCCATCAGCTCCAGCAGCGAGGGGACCAGGCCCGCCTCCATGACGGCGCAGACGGCGGCGCAGGCGGCCGCGACGGACGGGAACTCGGCGGCGAGCGCCAGCTGCCGCGGCGGCGCCGGCCGCAGCGCCAGGACGGCGCCCACGACCACGCCCAGGCTGCCCTCGGAGCCCACGAAGAGCCGGGTCAGGTCATATCCGGCGACCCCCTTGGCGGTGCGCCGCCCGGTGCGCAGCAGCCGCCCGTCGGCCAGGACCACGTCCAGGCCGAGCACGTACTCGGCGGTGACCCCGTACTTGACGCAGCACAGCCCGCCCGAGGCGGTGCCGATGTTGCCGCCGATCGTGCACTGCTCCCAGCTGGAGGGGTCGGGCGGGTAGTACAGGCCCTGTTCGGCGACGGCCCGGGAGAGGACCGCGTTGACCACGCCCGGCTCGACGACGGCGATCCGGTCGACGGCGGAGACCTCCAGGATCCGGTTCATCCTCACGAGGGAGAGGACGATGCAGCCGTCGGAGGCGTTGGCGGCCCCGGAGAGGCCCGTACGGGCGCCCTGGGGCACCACGGGGACCCGTAGGGCGGTCGCGGTGCGCATCACGTGCTGCACCTGCTCCACGGTCCGCGGCAGGACGACGGCGGCCGGGGTGCCGGCGGGGCAGAAGCCGGCCATGTCGGTGGCGTAGGAGGCGGTCACCTGCCGGTCGGTGAGGACCGCTTCGGGCGGGAGGCCCTCGCGCAGCCGCGCGAGGAGACCGGGGTGCGCAGGGGCCAGGTCGTCGTCCATGGGGCCAGAGTGGCAGCCGGGGCCATCGGTGTGAACACGGCTGCGGTGGGCTTCGGACACCCGGGCGGCCTCTTCATATTGACGCACAGTGAGCGCATGGACGGTTTCGACGAGCATTCCCCGCAGCCCGCGCCGCCCGTGACGTTCACCGGCCGCAAGACGGTGGTGGCGGCCGCGGTGACGGTGGTCCTGATCGCCGCGACCCTGCTGATCCGCCCCGCCCGCACGGGCGACGACGCGCGTCCGCCGGGGCCGGGCGAGCGGGCCGCGTCGGCGGTGGGCAGGGGCGCCCCGGCGGCGGCGGTGGACCTGACGGCGCTGGTGGCGGACCGGGAGAAGTGGCTCGCCGGGCATCCGGACGACGACGCTTCGTGGGCGGTGCTCGGTTCGGCGTACCTGGAGCAGGCGCGGCGGACGGCCGATTCCGGCTGGTTCCCGAAGGCGGAGCGGGCCCTGAAGCGGTCCCTGGAGGTGCGGCCCGCGGAGAAGGGCAACCTCGACGCGATGACGGGCATGGGCGCGCTGGCGGGCGCCCGGGGGGACTTCGCGACGGCCTGCAAGTGGGGCGAGCTGGTCCGGGCGCAGGCGCCGCAGCGCTGGACGGCGTACCCGGTCCTCGTGGACGCGTACTCGGGCCTGGGCGACTACAAGGGCGCGCAGAGGGCGATGGACCGGCTGCTGGAGCTGCGGCCGGGGCTGGCCGGGCACCTGAGGGCCGCCCAGGTCTACCGGGACCGGGGCTGGCGCGAGGACGCGGTGGTGTCGCTGGAGGCGGCCGGGGGTGCGGCGAAGTCCCCGACGGAGAAGGCGTACGTGCTTTTCCGGCTCGGGGAGCTGGCCTGGGAGCGGGGCGACCCGGCGGAGGCGCTGCGCCAGTACGAGGCAGCGCAGCGCACGGACCCGGCGCAGGCGGAGGCCCTGGGGGGCCGGGCGCGGGCGCTGGCGGCGCTGGGGCGCGGCGGGGAGGCGGTGCGCGACTACCGGCTGGCGCTGGGGCGTACGCCGCTGCCGCGGCTGGCGCTGGAGCTGGGTGAGCTGCTGGACTCGCTGGGGCGGCCGCAGGAGGCGCGGGCGCAGTACGAGGCGGTGTCGGTGCTGGCGGCGCGGGCCAGGGCCGACGGGGTCGACCAGGAGGTGGTCCTGGGCCTGTTCGAGGCGGACCACGGCGACCCGGCGGTCGCGGTGCGCCGGCTGTCGGCGGAGTGGGAGCGGCACAAGAGCGTGCAGGTGGCCGACGCGCTGGGGTGGGCGCTGCACCGCAGCGGCGAGGACACGGCGGCGCTGGAGTACGCGAAGAAGGCGACGGAGCCGGGTCTGCGCAGCGCCGAGTTCGCCTACCACCGGGCGGTGGTGGAGCAGGGCCTCGGGGACGAGGCCGCGGCGCGGCGGCACCTCCAGGAGGTCGAGCGGACGAACCCGGTCTTCTCGCCGGTCCGCGGCCCGCTGGCGAAGGAAGCCCTGGCCTCGATCGGCCAGCCGGCGCCGGGCGGGCCGGAGAACATGCAGCCGCGCACGCCGTGGGTGGCCCCGGAGCTGCCGAAGCCCCGGCCGAAGCCGAAGCCCGCGGCGCAGAAGCCCGCGCCCAAGCCGGCCCCGGCCAGGCCGAAACCCGGGCCGTCGGGCAGCTGAGACCCCGGGAGACGGGCCGGCCCCGCCGCAGGACGCGCGGCGGGGCCGGACCGGTGACGCGGGGGCCGTACGGGCTAGAGGTTGCCGCGGATGGCCTGCTCGCGCTCGATGGCCTCGAACAGCGCCTTGAAGTTGCCCTTGCCGAAGCCCATGGACCCGTGGCGCTCGATGATCTCGAAGAACACGGTCGGACGGTCCTGCACCGGCTTGGTGAAGATCTGCAGCAGGTACCCGTCCTCGTCCCGGTCCGCGAGGATCTTCAGCTCGCGCAGCTCGTCGATCGGGACGCGGGTGTCACCGACCCACTCGCCCAGCGTGTCGTAGTACGCGTCCGGCACGGACAGGAACTCGACGCCCGCGGCGCGCATGTTGCGCACGGTGGCGACGATGTCGTTCGAGGCCAGCGCGATGTGCTGCACGCCCGGGCCGTTGTAGAACTCGAGGTACTCGTCGATCTGCGACTTCTTCTTCGCGATCGCCGGCTCGTTGATCGGGAACTTGACCTTCTTGGTGCCGTCCGCGACGACCTTCGACATCAGCGCCGAGTACTCGGTCGCGATGTCGTCGCCCACGAACTCCTTCATGTTCGTGAAGCCCATGACCTTGTTGTAGAACGCGACCCACTCGTTCATGCGGCCGAGCTCGACGTTGCCGACGCAGTGGTCGATCGCCTGGAAGGTCCGCTTGGCCGGCGCCGCGACCAGGGGCTCGCGCGCCACGTAGCCCGGCAGGTAGGGGCCGGTGTAGTCGACGCGCTCGACGAGCGTGTGGCGGGTCTGGCCGTACGTGGCGATCGCGGCCAGCACGACGGTGCCGTGCTCGTCCTTGACCTCGTACGGCTCGTCGAGCCCGCGGGCGCCCTGCTCGACGGCGTACGCGTAGGCGGCGCGCACGTCCGGGACCTCGATGGCGAGGTCGATGACGCCGTCACCGTGCTCGGCGACGTGCTCGGCGATGAAGCGGCCGTGGTCGGTCGTCGGCTTGATGACCGAGGTCAGGACGAAGCGTGCGGAGCCGTTGGTCAGCACGTAGCTGGCGGTCTCCCGGCTGCCGTTCTCCGGTCCGGAGTAGGCGACGAGCTTCATGCCGAAGGCGGTCGAGTAGTAGTGCGCGGCCTGCTTGGCGTTGCCGACGGCGAAGACGACCGCGTCCATGCCCTTCACCGGGAAGGGGTCTGCCTCACGCGCGGTCTGCGGGGGGGTGTCCAGGGTCTCAGTCATGTGGGCAGCGTCCCGCCGTTCCACAAGCTGCGCAATAGTTTCCATTTCTGCTGTACAGATTGCCCAGCGGCGCCCGAGGATGACTGAGAGATCTGTGCAGGATGACCAGCCGATCGAGGGAAGGTTTCCATGGCCATCGACGAACTCGACGGACGCTTGATCGTGCTGCTGGCGCGCGAACCCCGGATCGGGGTCCTGGAGGCCTCGCGCCGGCTCGGGGTGGCGCGCGGCACGGTGCAGGCGCGGCTGGACCGGCTCCAGTCGAACGGGGTCATCCGCGGCTTCGGGCCGCAGGTGGACCCGGCGGCCCTGGGCTATCCGGTGACGGCCTTCGCCACGCTGGAGATCAAGCAGGGGCAGGGCGCGGACGTACGGGCCCACCTGGCGGGGGTGCCGGAGGTGCTGGAGCTGCACACGACCACCGGGCACGGGGACATGCTGTGCCGGCTGGTGGCCCGGTCCAACGCCGACCTCCAGCGGGTCATCGACCGGGTGGTCGGCTTCGACGGGATCGTCCGGGCGTCGACGGCGATCGTCATGGAGAACCCGGTGCCCCTGCGGATCATCCCGCTGGTGGAGCAGGCGGCCGGGGACCGCTGACCGGCGTCCGCCGACATCCAAAGAAAGGCTTGCAAAGAAACCCTTGCATAGAACCCTTTGCAAGCCTACGGTTGAGCCATGCCCGAAACGAACGCGGAAGACCCCAAGCAGCCCACGGTCCGTACGCTCGACGCCCGCTCGCTGCGCGGCCTCGCCCACCCGCTGCGCATCCGCATGCTGGCCGCCCTGCGCCACGAGGGACCGGCCACCGCCTCCCAACTGGCCGAGCGGCTCGGCGAGTCCAGCGGCGCCACCAGCTACCACCTGCGCCAGCTCGCCGCCCACGGCTTCGTCGAGGACGCGCCCGGCCACGGCAAGGGCCGCGAGCGGTGGTGGCAGGCGGTCCACCAGGGCACGGCCTTCGACGAGACGCTGATGTACGACGAGAGCGACCCGGAGACGCGCGGCGCCGCCGACGCCTTCCTCCACGAGATCGCCACCATCCACACCCAGGAGCTCACCACCTGGCTCGGCGACTCCCACACCTGGCCGAGGGAGTGGCGCTCCTCGACGGACATGAGCGACTTCACGCTCCGCCTGACCCCCGCCCAGGCCACCGAACTGATCCACAAGATGCACGACCTGGTGAACAGCTACCGCGACCTGCCGCAGGCCGAGGACACCGAGACGGTCCGCCTCCACACGCACGCCTTCCCGCGCCGCGGCCGCGCATAGCCCCGCACCGCTCACGCACCCCTCCCCCGCCGCTCACGCACCGCCCTCGCACCCGCCCGGCGCCGCTCCCCCGCCGCCCTCGCACCGCCCTCGCACCGCCCGGCGCCGCTCCCCCGCCGCTCCCGCACCGCCCTCGCACCCCTCCCGCGCCGCCCTCACGCCGCCTCGCACCCCTCCCGCACCGCCCGGCGCCGCTCACGCACCGCCCTCGCACCGCCCCGGCCCTTTCCCCGCCCGCTCCGAAGGAGTCCCGCCATGCACGCCTTCACGCACACCCGGATCCACGCCGCCCGCACCGCCGAACTCGCCGCCGCGGCCGCCGCCCTGCGCCTCGCCCGTGAAGCCGCCCCGGCGGCCCGCCCCACCGCCTCCGCCGCCCTGCGCAACCGGCTCGGCGAGGCCCTCGTCGCCGCCGGGAACCGGCTGATCCAGTCCCGGCCCGCCCCCGCCCGCATCCAGCGGCACGCCGTATGAGCCGGCGGCCCTTCGCGGCCGTCCTGGCCGCCAACACCATCTCCATCGCGGGCAGTTCACTCACCATGATCGGTGTCCCGTGGTTCGTGCTCCAGACCACGGGCAGCGCCGGGCGGGCCGGGATCGTCGCCTTCTGCGCCACCCTGCCCATCGTCGTCGCGGCCCTGATCGGCGGGCCGGTCATCGACCGGATCGGCCGCCGCCGGGTCTCGGCCGTCTCCGACCTGGTCTGCGCCGCCTCGGTCGGCGCGATCCCGCTGCTGCACTACGCGGGGCTGCTGGAGTTCTGGATGCTGTGCGCGCTCATGGCCCTCGGCGGCCTCGTGCACACCCCGGGCCTGACCGCCCGCTCCGTCCTGCTGCCCAGCCTCGCCGAGCACGCGGGCACCACCGTCGCCCGGGCCGCGAGCCTCTACGACGCCGTCTCGCGCGGGGCCCGGATGATCGGCGCCGCGGTCGCCGGCCTGCTGATCGCCGTCCTCGGCGCGGAGTCCGTGCTGCTGATGGACGCGGCCACCTTCGCGGTGTCGGCGCTGCTGGTCTCCGCCTTCCTGCGCGGAGTCCCGGCGGCCGAGCCCCAACGCGCCGCCGAGAAGCCCTCGTTCGCCGCCTACCGCGCCGAACTCGCCGAGGGCTGGCGCTTCCTGACCCGCTCGCGCCTGCTGCTGGGCATCACCGTCATGGTGATGACGACCAACGGCCTCGACCAGGGCTGGTCCTCCGTCCTCCTCCCCGTCCACGGCCGCGAGGAGCTCGGCGGCGCCACCGCCCTCGGCCTGATGATCTCCCTGTTCGGCGGCTTCGCCCTGCTGGGCGCCCTCCTCTACGGGGCCTGGGGCGACCGCTTCCCGCGCCGGGCGGTGTTCGCGGGCGCCTTCCTGCTCTCCGGCGCCACCCGCTACGCGGTCGCCGCCGTCACCGACACCCCGCTCCCCCTCGCGGTGACCATGGCCCTGGCGGGCCTGGGCGCGGGCGTCCTGAACCCCGTCCTGACGACGGTGCTCTTCGAGAGGGTGCCCGAGGAGCTGCGCAGCCGGGTCTCCGGCGTGGCCACGGCGGGCTGCGAGCTGGCCATGCCGATGGGCGGCCTCGCGGCGGGCCTCCTGGTCGACGGCCTCGGCATCACCGCGGCCCTGCTCGCCTTCGGGGGCGTCTACCTGCTGACCACCCTGGGCCCGGTCCTCTTCCCGGCCTGGCGGGAGATGGACGCCGGGCCGTCGGCCGCCGTCAGCAGGACGGGACGTCCGCACCCCGGTTCAGCGCCCGCAGCGCGTTCACCGCATCCGTCAGCGAAGTGACGGGGACCAGCTGGAGCCCTTCGGGCAGCTCGGACTTCGCGTCCGAGCACTCGGCCTTCGGGACGAGGAAGACGCTCGCCCCGTCGCGCCGCGCGGCCTGGGTCTTCAGGCCGACGCCGCCGACCGCGCCGACCGTCCCGTCAGCGCTGATGGTCCCCGTACCGGCGACCGTGCGGCCGCCGGTGAGGTCGCCGCCGCTGCCGTCGCCGTCGATCTTGTCGATGATGCCGAGGGTGAAGAGCAGGCCGGCGCTCGGGCCGCCGACGTCGGCGAGGTTGAGGTCGACCTTGACCGACTTGGGGTCCTTGTGGAGGTAGCCGAGCGCCGCGGCCGCGGCGGCCGACTGCGACTGGGTCATCTCCTCCAGGTTGTGCTCCTCGATCTGCTTGTCGCTCCCGCCCGAGGGATAGACGGCCTCGCGGGGCATGACCGCCTCGTCGGTCCTGAACCAGTGGTCGACGAGCTCGTGCAGGCGCATCGTCGAGGAGGGCCCCGTGGCCCGGATGGTGGTCATCCGCAGCTGGCCCTTGGTGTCCCGGACCGGGGCGCCGGAGACGGTGATCACCGGCTTGCCCTGGTCGGAGCCCAGCACGTCGGCCGTGGGCCCCGGGACGGCCACCACGAAGGGCAGCGGTGCGAGGGCCACGACGGCGAACAGCGCGACGACGGGAGCGGCGCAGACGGCCAGGGCGGTGGGACGCGGCAGACGTGTGAGGCGAGAGAGCACCCGGCCAATCTACCGACCCGCACCACCCGGCCCGCGCGCACGCAGCCGCGTCCGCCGTCGGGACGTCGGCGCGGGAGCGGCGGACGAGCTCGGCACGGGCGTCGCCCGCGGGCGCCGGGCGTCGACGCGGGGCAGCGGGGTACCGGTGCGGGACGCCGGTGCGGGCGTCCCGGCGGACCCTCCGCGGGCGTCCCGGCGCCGGCTCAGCGCAGCGCGTCGGCGACCTCGCGGGCCGCGTCCACCACACGGGGCCCTACCCGCTCCGGCACGGCGTCGGCGAGCATCACGACGCCGACGCTGCCCTCCAGGCCGGTGATGCCGACCAGGGGCGCCGCCGCGCCGCTGGCGCCCGCCTCGAGTTCGCCGTGGGTGAGCGTGTAGCCGGGCTCGATGAGCGAGCCCTGACGGGCCGCCAGGATGGCCCGGCCGGCCGCGCCGCGGTCCAGCGGGTGGCGGAAGCCGGCCCGGTAGGCGACGTGGTAGTCCGTCCAGGTGGGCTCGACGACGGCCACGGCGAGCGCCTCCGTGCCGTCCACGAGCGTCAGGTGCGCGGTGGCCCCTATGTCCTCGGCGAGCGACCTCAGGGCGGGCAGGGCCGCCTCGCGCACGAGCGGGTGGACCTGCCGGCCCAGCCGCAGCACGCCGAGCCCGACGCGGGCCCGGCCGCCGAGGTCGCGGCGGACCAGGGCGTGCTGCTCCAGCGTGGCCAGCAGGCGGTAGACCACGGTGCGGTTGACGCCGAGCCGGTTGGAGAGCTCGGTCACGGTCAGCCCGTGGTCGGTGTCGGCGAGCAGCTTGAGGACTCTGAGCCCTCGGTCGAGAGTCTGGGAGGTTTCCGCGGTCACGACGCCTCTCCCTCTGTGTCGTCGGTGGACGGCGGTGACTCTCATGGGGTACAGCGCTGCCGGTCCCTCGGCGACGCACGGAGAGGCCGCCGGTAGCGGCCATGGCACCGGCTGCGCTCCCGCGGCGGCGCTGCCACGGGGCGTTCGATGCGGGGACAGTAGCGAGCGGGTCCGCTCAGCGGAAGGCCTCGTCCAGAATCCGGTCGCCTACTGCCGATTTAAGCCACTTTCGCCGCGCGACTGTATCGATTCGTAATGTCTTTCATCCGAAAATCGGTTTACAGGTCTACTACTGTGAGGCTTGATCGTGTTCAAAAAGATGTCGGGGGAGGGCCGGGGCATGAACGCCCCGCGCTCGCATAGGGGAGAGAAGCAACAGTGAACCTGAAGCGCATGGCCGTCGTCGCCGCTGCCGCCGTGGTGGGCCCGACGGTCCTCATGGCCACGCCCGCGATGGCCGACGAAGCCAAGAACACGGCCGTCACCACCCCGGACTCGGCCCCCAAGGGCGACTCCGCCGCCGCCGAGACCCCGGCCGCCCCGGCCGCGGACGCGGCGAAGCCGGCCGTCGAGACCCCTGCCCCGGCCAAGGACGCCAAGCCCGCCGCCGAGAAGCCGGCCCCGGCTCCGGCCAAGCCCGCTCCGGCCCCGGTCGACGAGGACGCCTTCCGGGCCACCGGTCCGGTCCTGGGCCTGAACGGCGTCCCGGCCTCCTTCAAGGCCGGCGGCGACTGGACGAACCTCACCGTCAAGGTCGACAACTCCAAGGGCAAGGCGCAGGAGAGCTACGTGCTCGTCCTGGCCGTCGCCGACGAGGCCAGCAAGCTGAGCGCCAAGGACGTCCACGTCCAGCTCTACTACCAGGGCGGCTGGCACGACGTGCAGATCATGGACGGCGAGGGCGCCCCGGTCGCCCTGCTGACCGACGACGTCGAGATCCCGGCGAAGCAGCTGAGCCTCCAGGTCCGCGTCAAGTTCAACGCGAACGCCCCCAAGGGCAACATCGCCATCGCGGTGGCCGGCGGCAGCAACGTGGACGAGCGCGTCTACTCGGACACCGCCTGGGCCGAGTCGAAGATCGTCTCCGGCGCCGGCCAGGGCGGTGGCAACACCGGCGGCAACACCGGCGGCAACACCGGGAACACCGGCGGCGGCCACACCGGCGGCGGCAACGACACCAAGCCGAACGGCGGCGGCACCACCACGCCGATCGTCGACCACGACACCGGCAGCGGCACGGGCAGCGGCACGGGCACCGGCACCACCGCCGGCGGCCAGCTCGCCGAGACCGGTGCGGACGCCGCCACCAGCTGGGCGCTCGGCGCCGGCGGTGTGGCCCTGGCCATGGGTGCGGCCCTGGTCGCCGGCACCGGCAAGCGCCGCCGCGTCACCGGCTGACCGGCTCCACGCCCTACGGCGACGGGGTCCGTGCGCACCGCGCACGGACCCCGTTCCGCATGCCTGCCGGAAGGCTCACCGCATCCGCGTGGCCCACTCCTGCACCTTCTTGATCCGCTCCTTCAGCTGCCCCGCCGTCGCCTCCGCGCTCGGCGGCCCGCCGCAGACGCGGCGCAGCTCGGTGTGGATCACCCCGTGCGGCTTGCCGCTCTGGTGGACGTACGCGCCGACCATCGTGTTCAGCGACTTGCGCAGCTCCAGCAGCTCCTTGTGGGAGACCACCGGCCGCCGCTCGGCCGGCAGCTCCAGCAGGTCCGACTCCGCGTCCGGCTTGCGGCGGCTGTGCGCGATCTGCCGCGACTGCCGCTTCTGGAGCAGCAGCTGCACCTGGTCCGGCTCCAGCAGGCCCGGGATGCCGAGGTAGTCCTGCTCCTCCTCGCTGCCCGGGTGCGCCTGCATGCCGAACTCGGCGCCGTCGTAGAGCACCCGGTCGAAGACGGCGTCGGATTCGAGGGCCTCGAAGGACATCTGCTCGTCCTCGCCGGTGTCCTCGTCCTCCTGCCGGTTCGCCTCCTCCATCTCCTTCTCGGACTCGGCGTACGGGTCGTCGTCCTCGCCCGCCTTCTTCGGCCGGTCCAGGACGTGGTCGCGCTCGACCTCCATCTCGTTGGCGAAGCCGAGGAGGTAGGGGATCGTCGGGAGGAACACGGAGGCCGTCTCGCCGCGCCTGCGCGACCGCACGAAGCGGCCCACGGCCTGGGCGAAGAACAGCGGGGTCGAGATCGTCGTCGCGTACACGCCCACCGCGAGGCGGGGGACGTCGACGCCCTCGGACACCATGCGGACCGCCACCATCCAGCGGTCGTCGTTCGCGCTGAAGGTGTCGATGTTCTTCGACGCGCCGGTGTCGTCGGAGAGCACGACGGTCGGCTTGGTCCCGGTGATCTCCCGGATCAGCTTGGCGTACGCGCGCGCGGCGTCCTGGTCGGCGGCGATGACGAGCCCGCCGGCGTCCGGGATGCCCTTCCTGACCTCCGTCAGCCGCTGGTCGGCGGCGCGCAGCACGTTCGGCATCCAGTCGCCGCGCGGGTCCAGCGCCGTGCGCCAGGCCTGCGAGATGGCGTCCTTGGTCATCGGCTCGCCGAGGCGGGCCTCGATCTCGTCGCCGGCCTTGGTGCGCCAGCGCATGTTGCCGCTGTAGGACAGGAAGATCACGGGCCGGACGACGCCGTCCCCGAGGGCGTTGCCGTAGCCGTACGTGTAGTCGGCGGACGAGCGGCGGATGCCGTCGTTGCCCTCCTCGTACGTCACGAACGGGATCGGGTTGGTGTCGGACCGGAAGGGCGTCCCGGTCAGGGCCAGGCGGCGGGTCGCCGGGTCGAAGGCCTCCAGGCAGGCCTCGCCCCAGGACTTGGAGTCGCCCGCGTGGTGGATCTCGTCGAGGATCACCAGGGTCTTGCGCTGCTCGCAGCGGTTGCGGTGCAGCATCGGCCGCACGCCGACACCGGCGTAGGTGACGGCGACGCCGTGGTAGTCCTTGCTCAGCGGCCCGGCCGAGTACTCGGGATCGAGCCGGATGCCTATGCGGGCGGCGGCCTCCGCCCACTGCTTCTTCAGGTGCTCGGTCGGCGCGACCACGGTCACCTGCTGCACCACGTGGTGGTGCAGCAGCCAGGAGGCCAGGGTCAGCGCGAAGGTCGTCTTGCCGGCGCCGGGGGTGGCGACGGCGAGGAAATCCCGGGGCTGGGTCTGGACGTACTTCTCCAGTGCCCCCTGCTGCCAGGCACGCAGCTTGCTGGCGGTACCCCACGGCGCGCGGCCGGGGAAGGCGGGTGAGAGGTGGTGGGAGGCGGTAGTAGTCACGGTCTCCGGTTCGGGCTCTCGGCGGCGGTCGTACTCAGGACAACCGGGCCACCTTACCCGCGCCGCACCACCCCCCGCGGAGGGACAGGCCCGTGACCTCGGGCAGTGCGGCGAGCGTCACACCGCGGCCAACTCCCGCAGCCTGTCGGCGATCACCGGCACCCGGGCCTCGGCGCCGGAGGCCACGTCGACGACCAGCGCGTACGCCGCGTCCTGGTCCACGGCCGCCGGATCGACCCCGTTCACGGCGAGGAAGGTGGCGGCGGCGAGCCAGGCGGTGCGCTTGTTCCCGTCGACCAGGGGATGGTTCACGGCGATGCCGTGGAGCAGCGCGGCGGCCTGCTCGTACGGGTCCGTGTAGGCGGGCGTCCCGAACATGCGGGCCCGGGGCCGGTGCACGGCGGACTCCAGCAGGCCGGGTGCGCGCAGCTCGACCGGCTGCCCCTGGGCCAGGCAGGCGTGCCGGGCCAGATCGAGGACCTCGGCGAGAGTGAGGTGCCGCACGACGTCGGCCGGGACCACGGCGCCGCGGGCGTCGGCGGCGCGGCTCATGGCGGCCTGGCCCACTGCAGCCTGGCCCATGGCGTCGCGGCCTTCGCCGGCCCGGCCTTCCGCGTCGCGGGCCACGGCGACCTGGCCCACGGCGTGGCGAGCCACGGCGCCGCGGGCGTCGGCGGCGCGGCTCATGCCGGCCCCCGTCATGCGCCGAGCCGCTTCAGGAGGGGCTCGTGCAGCCGGGCCAGGCGGGCCGCGGTGTCGCCGACGCGCCCGCGCTCCCGGCGCAGGTGCTCCCGTACGGCCTCCAGGACCTGCTCCTCGGGCGTGCGGCCGGTGGCGTCTGCGAGGTCGGCGAGCTCCGCGTACGCGGCGTCGGAGAGCCGGATGACCAGATCGTTCACGCACGCAGCGTAACGACGGCCCCGTGGGGGCGTCAGCCGGTTTTCGCCGCCGGCCGCTCGTGCAGCCGGGTGGCCACCCAGGCCCCCGCCAGGGCCACGCAGGCCATCGGCAGGAACACGACCAGGAAGGCCGCCGGATGCGAGGCGCCGCTCCCCGCGTCGACCGCGTGCGCGGCCCCCACGGCTCCCCCGCCCAGCGCGGCGAACGCCGCCCCGCCGGCCGCCAGCAGCACCACGTTGGCCAGGGCGTCGGAGATCTGGAGCGCGGCGGAGTTCGCCCCGGCCTCCTCCGGCGCCGACAGCTGGAGCAGCAGCACGCTCGTCGAGCCGATCACCAGGCCCATGCCGAGGGAGCCCACGGCCCACGCCAGGGCCAGCGTCCACACCGGCACCGACTCGACCAGCACCGCCGGGGCCGCCGCGATGGCGCACGCCACCATCACCATCCCGGCCACCATCAGCCGCTCCCGGTACGGGGCCGTCCGCCCCTGGGACTGCACCCACGAGCCGAGGGCCCAGGTCACCCCGCCGAGCGCCAGCGAGAACCCGGCCAGGGTCGGGCTGAGGCCGCGCTGGGTGACCAGCATCAGCGGCACGAAGCTCTCCGCCCCGATGAAGGCCCCCGCCGCCACCCCGCGCAGCAGCACCACGGACGGCAGCCCGCGCCGCGCCCGGTACGTCCCGCGCGGCAGCAGCCCCAGCACCGCCGGCACCAGCAGGGCCGCACCGGCGACCCCGGGCAGCAGCGACGGCCACCGCAGGTCCTGCGCGGCGTACTGGAGCAGCCCGGCGCCCACCGAGATCCCGAGGGCCAGCCGGATCCGCCGCCGGTCGAACGCCGCGGGCGCCTCCCCGCCGGAGTCCACCGGCCCGGACGCGGTCCGGCGGATCGCGGGCAGCGCCACCATCAGCGGCACGACGACCAGCACGGGTATCCCGAGGAACACCCACCGCCAGCCGAGGTACTCGGTGACGGTCCCGGCGGCCAGCGGCCCGACGATGGACGGCACCACCCAGGCCGCGGCGAAGGCCGCCATGATCGCGGGCCGCAGCCGCTCCTCGTAGGCCCGGCTGACGACGACGTAGAGCGCGACGATCACCAGCCCGCCCCCGAGCCCCTGGAGCGCCCGCCCGAGCACGAACACCCCCATGACGGCGGCGGTCCCGGAACACACCAGCCCGGCGGCGAAGGCCCCGATCCCGACGGTCAGCGGCCGCAGCGGCCCCTGCCGGTCGGCCCACTGGCCGGACAGGACCATGCCGAAGAGGCTGGTGGTGAAGTAGGCGGAGAAGCCGAAGGCGTAGAGCCCGATCCCGTCCAGCTCACGCGCGGCGACGGGCATGGCGGTCCCGACGGCGGTGGCCTCGAAGGCCATCAGGAAGATCACGGAGATGATCCCGACGCTCAGCGCCCGGTACGCCGGCCCCAGAACGCCGCCCGACGGCGGGGGCGGGGCGGCGGCGGACTCGGATATCCGGGGTTCAAGGGCGCTCATCGCCCCAGAGTAAGGTGCACGGCCCGGACTCGCCCCTGTCAATTCGTCGGATCCCGCATGGTCCGCACGACCTAGGTCCGAGGGCCCGTGTGAACGGCACATGGCAGTCCCGTTGCACCCCCGCCGCGCGTCTTCCCGGGTGCGTCCGGGGACCGTACGTTCGTGCCCAGCACACCACGGCCGTGTGCCCGAGTGGTTGAGGGACTCGCCTGCAAAGCGAGTTACGCCGGTTCGATTCCGGTCACGGCCTCCGTTGGGCCGCCCGGGGCATCCACCCCGGGCGGCCTTCGCCTTTCAGTCCCCGGCCGGCAGCTCTTCGGCACGCGCGGGGAGCCCACCGTCATCCACGCACCGCAGCTCCTTGGCCACGGCGAGGGCGGCGGAATGGGCGATGGCGAGGTAGTCGGGGCGGAGGACCGGGTCGCCTTTGCTGGCCGCCCACCGCTCCTGGAAGAAGAGCCTGATCCGCAGGGGGACCTCCGGGGTGGAGCCGACGCGGGGGCTGACGCAGTCGTAGTCCAGGTAGACCACTTTCCTCTCCCGGGTGGACACCCGCACTCCCCGGTCACTCACCCCCGGGAAACCGGCGGGATCTCCGGCATACAGGCTGTAGGCGGTGAATCGCACGCGCGCCGGGGCCAGACGGGTAGCGGCCGGTTGTCCGGAGATCTCGCAGCTCGACTGCGGCATGTCACTGATGTTCTTGCCGGACCGGTACGCATCCTCCATTGCCTGGGCGACAGCCCGAGCGTCTGGATTCTTCTTCTCGTCCCGGAGCAGGAAAGCAGTGGACTCGAGGACCCTTTCCAGCGCCTTCCCGCCTTCGGCAGGAAAGAGCCCTGCGCAGACCTGGCCGACGGACAGCCGTGGCGGCTCGATGGCCTGCGTCGCCGGTTCCGGGCTGCCGGAGGAACAGCCTGCACCTGCCGTACCGAGCATCGCCAACCCCGCCAGCGGGAGGCCCACCCGAATACGGTTCAACCGACGTCCTTCGTCTGCGCCTCATGGCCCTGCTGCTGGGCGATGGAGTTGCCCTTCAGGTAACCGACGTGCATCGACTCCTCGAAGTCGTTGCCGAAGGTGCTGTTCGGGTCGATGCCGTGGCGGTCCCTGAACGCCTTCATCGGCGCTTCGGCACTGTGCTCACCAGCTCGGAACATGGCCTTGTTGGCGTCGTGAGCAGCACCGCTGATCTTGTCCTTGTGCTCTTCCTTGGCCTCGTCCGACCACTCGCCGATGACCTGCCCCGCCGCCTGCTCCACGAGGCCGGTACCGGTGTCCACGGCCAGGGGGACGACGACGGCCGCCGCACCGGCCGCCGCGGCCGTGGCGGGCAGGAAGGCCACGCCGGCCGCGATGGCGGCCGTGGTGCCGAACTCGACCCAGGCGGAGCTCTGCTCGTGCGCCTTCTCGTACACCTCCTGCTTCTTCTCTGCGACCCCCCTGACCTGTTCCGCCCGGGACTCGTCGAGGATGCCCTGCACCTCGGCACTGGTACGGATCGTCGCGCGCGCCCGTCCCTCGTCGATCGTGCCGTCGTGCACCGCCCGGCTCTCCAGAACGCTTGCCGCGTAGACGCGTTCAGCGGTGGAGACGGTGGCGTAGGCGTCAGGGTGCTGCCCGAGGGCGGCGAGCAGGTCCCGGGCCTCGTCGCGCTCGAAGCTCGCATGGGCCTGCTTGCCGTCGGCTCCCGAGGCGAAGACGCTCTGGTCTCCTCCCCCGTCCAGCGCCCGGTTCACGTCGTCGATGTACCCGGCGGTCATATGGCCCAGGCTGTCCGCGAGGCCCTCCTGGTGCTTGAGCAGCCCAGGGTCCCCGCCGTATTTGAGCGCCACCGCCTCCATGACGTTCGCCCCGGCCTTGGTCCGGTGGAGTTCCGGGTCGGAGTCGTCCCAGGCGTGACCGAGTGCGGCTGCCTCCAGGGCGTGGCCCAGGGCGTCGGGCATGTGGTTCTGGGCCTTCTGCAGGTCGTCCGGGTTCATGCCCTCCATGTCGATCGTCGAGTGGTAGCTCTCGCTCGCGAAGAAATCGAGGTAGCCGGTGATGGGCCTGCCCTTGGCGTCCTTCCCCAGGTCGAGTGTGCCCGCCCTGACCGTGCCGTCCCGGTTGTACACCGGAGGCGCGGGCTCGCGCTCCGGGTCGAAGAACTGTGCCGACGCCTCCGGGCTGTGTCCCAGCGCCTCCAGGAAGCTGACCACCGGGTCGTAGCCCGCGCCGTTGATGCCCGACGGGTTCAGCATGTTCCTGCCGTAGCCGTTGAGCTGGCGGGTCCCGCCGAAGAAGTCCGGGTCCTTCGCGTGGATCTGCGTCGCGTGTTCGGCGATCGGGACCAGGAACTTCGGGTCGTAGTTCCCGTAGCGCATGATGCCGCCGAGCAGCTGGTAGCCGTACGGGGCGTTCTGGTCGTTCCGGGCGAGGGGGATCTGCTGGGTGCCCAGCCTGCGCAGCTCCTGCGCGTAGCTGTCGGGCAGGTGCGGCTCGGTGCTGGAGCTGGTGGCGGTGGCCAGGTTGAAGCCCAGGTTCCGCTGGAGTTCCCGGACGTCCTTCAGCCGCTGCTCGTCGAGCGTGCCGTACTCGTACGTGTCGGTCGCCATGGTCCCGAAGAACTGGAGCGCGCCCTTGGGCCCGAGGTTCGCGTAGAAGGCGGTGGAGAAGGCCGGGACCTTGGCGTTGTCGGCCAGCAGTTCGTTGAGCTCCACCAGCTCGGCGTGCGAGAGGGCGCGCCCCTTGCGCGCGAGGTCGGTGGCGCGGCCGGCCTGTTCGGCGGTGAGGCCGGCGTACTTCGGGGCGGTGAAGTCGTGGTCCTTGGCCACGTTCGCGGCGAGGAGGCGGGCGAGGGACTGGTCGACGTCCTCGCAGGCGTCGATGGCGGCGTCCACCTTGGCCTGCCACAGGGGGCGGTTGACGCGGAGGGACTCCTGGTAGTCCGGGTCGTGGCGGGCCGCCTCGCGGTCCGCTTCGGTGGGGAGGGGCAGCGGCTCGACCCTCCCCCTGGCGTCGACCCGGAAGCCGGCGGCGGGAGCCTCCTCCTCGCTGATCTTCCGCAGGCGCTCGCGGGAGGACCTGAAGGTGTCGTGGCCCTGCGCGAGGGCCTGGTGGATGCCCCTGGCCGCCTTGGCGGCGTCCCCGAACTCCTTGGCCGTCCGGTCGACGAACGGCCGCGCCACACCCGCCGTGACGCCGCTCCACTCGGCCTTGTCGGACTTGGCCTTCATGCCGTTGCGGGCGGCCTCGGCCAGCTCGTCCAGCTTGGCGGCCAACGCCTGCCAGTCGCGGACGGCGGTGGCGAGTTTGTCGATCGGGGCGTTGAGGACGTTCTCGTACGTCAGCACGGGCCGCGCGGCCTTCCCTACGTGAGGTACTGCTCGATCTTGGACGAGGTGAACTCGGCGTAGAGCTGCTGCTCTTCCTTGGCGTGGGAGGAGAGGGAGTAGTTCAGGCCGTTGGAGATCTGGGCGCAGGCGGCGACGAGGGTCTTGACCTGGCCCTCCCAGCGGCTGTTCGCCTTGGCGAGGGCGGATCCGCTGGCGAAGCCCTCCCGTGCGAGGGCGCCGGCGGCCTCCGCGGAGGCGGTGGCGGCGTGGCGGCCGTCGGTCTGGAGGCGGGAGTGGAGCCGGTGGGCCTCGCTGCCGACGGCGCCGATGTGGTCCTGGTTGAGGGCGAGGTCGCTGCCGGTGGCTCCGCCGGCGTGGTCGAGGCGCAGGGAGGCGGTGGCGCGCGCGGCGGCCCACTCCTCGTCGAAGGACATCCCGTGCGCTCTCCACTCCCGTGTCGGTGGGGTCAACGTCCGGCCCTGCGGACGGCGACTGCGGCGACGGCTCCGCCGATGAGGACGCTGGCCCCCAGTCCGAGGGCGAGCCAGGGTGGGGTGCCGCCGTCGCCCTTGTCTACCGCAGGGGCGGCCCGTGGCGCCTGCGGCGGGGTGGTCTTTCCCCCGGTCGAGGGAACGGAGGTGTCCTTGGCTGCCGCGGCGGCGAGATCCGGCAGCGGGTAGACGTCCGGCGGGCCGGGGTCGCCGGGGGTGGGGAGGGCGATACGGGGGCGGACCACTCCGTAGCCGATGTAGTCGTTGCGCTCGACGCCGTCGACGGGCTTGCCGGCGGTGTTCAGGAGGACGCGGAGGATCTGGTTGTTGGTCCAGGTGGGGTGGACGGACCAGAGGAGGGCGGCGGAGGCGGATGCCAGGGCTGTGGCGTCGCTGGTGCCGCTGCTTGTGCAGAGGCCGGTCTCCCGCGCGCACGCCGTGACAAGGTCGACTCCTGGGGCTGATACATCGACCTGCGGCCCATGCTGCGACATCTTGGCTGCAGCACCGTCCCGGTCTACCGCTCCAACACCCACCACGCCAGGCGTCGCCGCCGGATACAAGACCGCATTCGTCGTGTCGCCATCATTGCCGACGCCTGCGAAAATAAGCTTGCCTTTAGAGAGGGCATATTTCACGGCACCGAGCCGCTCGGGATCATCCTTGGATGCAGCCATGGAAAGATTGATGATCCTGGCATCCGATTCTGCCGCATACCGAATCGCCGCAGTCCAGGATGGGCTCCGTTCATCAAATTCATGCGGCACCCGAATTGGAAGAATCTTGGCATCAGGCGCCAGACCGAACGCGCCGTTGCCGCTCGGATGCTGGCCCGATCCTGCGATCAATGCCGCAATGGTGGTTCCATGTTTGTCATAGTCGGTGCGCTCGTCACCTCTATACCCCCCCTGCCCCGCCGCAAAATCCTTCCCAACAAGGACCCGACCCTCCAGTTCTGGGACCCGGTCAACCCCACTGTCAACTACGGCAACAACGACTCCCTTGCCGGTGCTGATCTGCCAGATTTCATCTGCTTTCATGGCATCGAGATGCCACTGCTGCTCCCTTACGACTTGCGCATGCGCCAGGTTGGACGCGACTCCAGCCAGAAGAAGGCCAACCAGGGCAGCGGTCGCCTTACGCATACGCATCCGATGCACTGTCCGATCCACTCAATCGATCACCGGCGGCACAACACGACGACTGCTCTGCCAGGTCTCTTCGTCTTCAGTCAGGTAGTCCGGACAAGCATCGCCCTGCCCGCCACGCCGCCTACCCGGTGTCGGAGAAGCCGCTCCGCCAAGGCCCACCGCACCAGCACCCGACCCACCGCGCACGAGCCCTGAACCTCCCTGGGTAAACGGCTGAGCGCCAGTAGAGGCCTGACGGCCGCCCACCACGCCGCCCGGTTCGATGGCCAACCGTCGGCCAACAGCCGGAGTGCCAGGTGAGCCGTGGGGGCCGCCAAAGCCGGTCGTCATGCCCGGCATCCCGCGACCACTGGCGTGAGTGCCTTCCGCGCCAACGACCGTACCCCGCGGGAGGAACGCGCCAGATCCGCCACCAGCGGATACGGGCCGCCCGCCTACGATCCCGGTACCGCTCGACAGCGGATCCGGGGTTCCGCCAACTTTGCTTCCCCCAGCGCCGACAAAAGGCTGCAGTGGTGACAGCGGCCCACTCATTGGCTGCACCGCCAGGGGTGGGAGGGACTGGCCGGGATGCTTCCAAGTATCGCTTGGAGCACTGTGCCCGGAGGCCCCGGACGGGACAGAAATCGATGGCACGACGCTAGACGGAACCGTTGCAACGTGGTCGAGATCCATCTCCACCTCTCGAGGACGGGGGACTGGCGTGGGAGGCAACGAAGACCCCCCGGGCAGAGGTCGTTCAACACTCGGTGAGGCGTGACGCTTTACCGAGCCGGGCTCCCCATAGGAAACGCCGGCGGTGGGAGCTGACAGGTCATGTGCTGTACCACCGACACCATAATTCCCGCCAGAACTACCTCCTCCGCGACTGAGGGAGACCTCGTCGCTGCCGATGCCCTTCGGCTCGAACACCCCCGGTGGTGGCGGGAACGTTGGGATTTGTGCTCGGTGTAGTTGGGTCGTCGAGGTGTCGTAGGACTGGGCCAGTTTCGTCAGTTGTTGTACCGCCTGGTGCCGGTCCGCGGTCAGCTTGGTGTGGGCCGTGCGGGCGAGGCGGGCGGCGTCCGGGTCGTTGGGGTGGTGGCGGGTCGTCTCCAGGGTTGCGGCCGCCTCCCTGTCGTAGCCCGGGGTGTTGGCCCTGACCTCCACCATCGTCTGGGCCGCGTGCGTCATCCACGTGCCCGCCGCCTCGCCGTACCGGCCCAGCAGAAGCGTCGCGCTGCCCGCTCGGCTCACCCAGTCCTGGTAGGCGTGGGCCGCCTCGCCCTCCCAGCCCGCCACCCGGTGCCGCTTGAGGCTCTCGCCGATCTCGGTGATCGCCTCCGCCGCCTTCGCCAGCTGGGCGGCGCGCGCCCTGACCGTCTCGGGGTCGAGGGAGGCGATCATCGCGAGCAGCTGTTCGTGCGAGTAGCCCTCGAAGTCCGTCACCGGCATCAGATCACGCCCTTCGACGTACTCGGTGACGGCACGGGAGAGGTGTTCCGCCGCTCCTGCCGTGCCAGCGGGTCGCGGTCCGGGACGTAGTCCGCCTTGGAGCGCCCGACGAGGGCCCGCATCCTCGTCCGGGTCTCCTCGTCCACCGCCCCGTAGCCCTTGCCCGCCGTCAGGATCGCGATGCCCAGCGCCTCGATCTGGCCCGCCAGGCCCTGCGAGAGCTTCTGGAGCTGCCCGTGGACCGTGCCGTAGGCCGCGTACAGCGCCTCCGCCTCCGCGAAGCCCGTCCCGAGGGCGCCGGCGGGGAGGGTGCCGTGGGCGAGCCTGCGGGCGTCCGCCTCCGAGGCGTCCAGGGTCTTCAGCAGGGCGTCGACCCGGTTCTTGCAGGCGGTCATCGACTCGTACTCGACCTCCAGCGCCCTCGCCTGGAGCCTCAGCGCGTCCGCCACGCCCCCGGCGACACCGGCACCGGCACCGGCACCGGCACCGGCGTTGTCCCCTGCCACGACGCCCTCCCCGTCCGCACGCCCGCGCGTGCCGCACCCTCCGGCATTCTAACGGTCGGTGACGGCGTGCATGCGGGGAGTGGCGTCAGGGGTTCGGGGTCGCGACCGCCGCCGAGGGGCGGATCGGGATCCTGTTGACCGGCCGCCCGGTCGCCGCGCGCACCGCCGAGGCCACCGCCGCCGGCGTCGTCACCACCGGGACCGCGCTCGCGGCCTTCGCGCCGAACGGGGCCACCACGTCCCGCTCCTCCACCAGCCGGACGATCCGCACCGCCGGGGCGTCCAGGGAGGTCGGCAGGGCGTAGCCCGTCAGGTCGGGGTGGCGGACGAGGCCCGCGACCGAGCGGAGGTTCTCCGTCAGGGCCGCGCCCACGCCCTGGGTGACGCCCGCCTCGATACGGGCCTCCAGCTGGCGGGGGTTGAGGATGCGGCCCACGTCCTGCGCGACGGCCAGCTCCACCACCCGGACCGTGCCGAGTTCGATGTCCACGTCGACCACCGCGCGGATCGCGCAGAAGGCCAGGCCGACGAAGGCGTCGCCCTGCCCGTGGTCGTCGAGCGGCTCCGTCGGGTGCGGGCGGCACTGGGCCGTGGCCCAGAGCTCCTTGCCCTGTATGGCCTCCGCGACCGGCATGGAGAAGGCGCCGTCGTACGAGGTGATCCGGCCGTCGGCGATCTGGAGGAGCTCGGTCGACATGCCGAGCTTGTGGGCCATCGGCTGGAGCAGCTGCGTGCGGACCATCTTCGCGGCCCGTTCGACGGCCCCGCCCGAGACCCAGGTGTGGCGGCCGTGGGCGGAGGGGCCGGCCGGCGGCTGGTCGGTGTCGACGGGGGCGGTGGCCACCTCGTCGACGCCCAGCACCTCCTGGACGATCTGCCGCGCGAGCGTGGCGAAGCCCTGACCGGTGTCGACGGCCGCGCAGATGACGGTGGCGGTGCCGCCCACCACCTTCACGGTGGCGGTGGACACCTCGTCGGCGCCCTCCGCGCCGAGCATGTGGACCATGCCCACGCCGTACCCGACCCCGCGCCGCACCGCGCCGGGCTCGCCCGCGCCCTCGGGGCCGCCGGGCAGCAGCCAGTCCTCCTCCGGGGAGTCCTTCGGGAGGGAGGGCAGCGGGAAGTCGCGGACGGCGCGCAGGAGTTCGGCCACGGGCGCGGGGCAGGTGACCGTCTGGCCGGTGGGGAGCAGGTCGCCGGTGGCGAGGACGTTGCGCAGGCGCAGCTCCGCGCCGTCGATGCCGAGGGCGGCCGCGAGCTTGTCCATCTGGCCCTCGTAGGCCGCGCAGACCTGCATGGCGCCCTCGCCCCGGACGTGGCCCGAGGGGGGGTTGTTCGTACGGACGGCCCAGCCCTCCACGAAGGCGTGCGGGACGACGTACGGGCCGCACGCGAAGGCCACGGCCGCCGCGAGGGACTCGGCGGAGGCGTCGGCGTAGGCGCCCGCGTCCATCAGGATCTGCGCCTCGACCTTGACCAGCCGGCCCTCGGCGTCCGCGTGGTGGCGGTAGCGCAGCAGGGTCGGGTGGCGGTGGGCGTGGCCGAGGAAGGACTCCTCGCGGGTGGCGGCCAGTTTGACGGGGCATCCCGTGCGCAGGGCGAGGAGGCCGAGCGGGAGCTGGAAGGCGGGGTCCTCGCGGTCGGCCGTCGCGCCGGGGACGCCGGTGACGACGACGCGGACGCGGTCCGGGTCGAGGCCGAAGCAGGCGGCGGCGAGGTCGCGGTCGGTGTGCGGGTCGGTGGAGGCGGTGTAGAGCTCGACGCCGCCGTCGGGACGGGGCACGGCGAGGCCGGCCTCGGCCCCGATGGGGGCCGGGTCCTGGCGGCCGATGCGGTAGAGGCCCTCGACGACGACCTCGCCGGTCGCCTCCGGGTCGCCGTAGCGCAGCGGGATGTGCCGGATCAGGTTGCCGTCCGGGTGGAGCGGGGCGGCGCCGAAGGCCTGCTCGGGGTCGGTGACGGCGTCGAGGAGCTCGTACTCGACGGCGATGGCCGCGGCCGCGAGGCGGGCCGTGTCGGGGTGGTCGGCGGCGACGGCGGCGATGGGCTCGCCGTGGTGGCGTACGACGTCGTGGGCGAAGACCGGCCGGTCGGCGATGCGGCGGCCGTGGGTGGTGGCGCCGGGGACGTCGGCGTGGGTGATGACGGCGCGGACGCCGGGCATCTCGGCGGCGGCCGAGGTGTCGATGGAGCGGATGCGGGCGTGGGCGTGCGGGGAGCGCAGGACGGCGGCCCACAGCAGGCCCTCGGCCCACAGGTCGGCGGCGTAGGGGAAGGTGCCCTCGGTCTTGGCGCGGGTGTCCGCCGCGGGGACGGAGGCTCCGATTCCGCGCACGGGGCGCTGCTGCTCGCCGCCGCCGTCACCGTCGCCGTCGGCGCCGACGTTGATCGTCGCCATGGTCATGGTGGTGGTGGTCGTGGTCGTCGCCGTGGCCGCGTCCTGCCCGCTCACGCCATGCCTCCGTTGTGGTGGATCCCGTTGGTGCCGTCGAAACCGCCGGTGCCGGTGGGGCCTGTGTGGCCGGTGTGGCCTGTGTGACCCGTGTGACCCGCGTTCCCGTCGAAGCCGCCGGTGCCGGGGGCGCCGTCGAAACCGTGCGCGCCGGGGGCGGGAGCGCCGGTCGTGCCGAACCCGTCGAACCCGTGGCCGCCGTCGTACCCGTTGGTCCCGTCGTACCCGTTGGCCACCTCGAAGCCATTGGCCCCGTTGGCCCCGTCGTACCCGTTGGCCACCTCGAAGCCATTGGCCCCGTTGGCCCCGTCGAACCCGTTGGCCACCTCGAAGCCATTGGCCCCGTTGGCCCCGTCGAACCCGTTGGCCACCTCGAACCCGTTGGCCCCGTCGAACCCGGTCGCGCCGGTCGCGTCGAAGCCGTGGGCCGCGGCGGTCCCGTCGGCCATCGGCATCGCGGCCGCCCCGTCGACCGCGCCGGAGGCGTCGAAGCCGTTGCCGCCCAGCGTGCCGTTCGGGCCGGGCGCCGCCGGGTCGAACGCGCCGGACGCGTCGAAGCCGTTGCCCCCCAGGGTCCCGTTCGGGCCGGGCGCCGTGGCGTCGAAGGCGCCGGAGGCGTCGAAGCCGTTGCCGCCCAGCGTGCCGTTCGGGCCGGGGACCGCCGCGTCGAAGGCGCCGGACGCGTCGAAGCCGTTGCCGCCGAAGGTGCCGTTCGGGCCCGGGGCGTCGAAGGCGTGCACGCCGCCCTCGCCCGGCTGCGCCTGGTGCGGGATGAGCGGCTCCGCGGGGGCCTCGGCCGGCTGCGCCGCGGCGGCCTCGCGCTCCGCGATGACCTCGCGGACCGCCTCGACCACGCCCTTGTAGCCCGAGCAGCGGCAGAGGTTGCCGCACAGCGCCTGCCGGGTCTCCAGTTCGCTGGGAGCGTGGTTGCCCTCCAGCAGGTCATGGATGGTCATGGCCATGCCGGGTACGCAGAACCCGCACTGCACCCCGCCCGACCTGCACAACGCCTGCTGCACGTCGGAGAGTTCCCCGTCCGTGGCCAGGCCCTCGACCGTGCGCACCTCGGACCCGGCCGCCGTCGCCGCCGGGACCAGGCAGGAGGCGACGAGCCGCCCGTCGACCTGGACCGCGCAGGCCCCGCACTCGCCCTGCGAGCAGCCGTCCTTGGCGCCGGCCAGGCCGAGCCGCTCGCGCAGCACGTAGAGCAGGGACTCGCCGATCCAGGCGCCGGTGACGGGCCGGTCGGCGCCGTTGACGCGCAGGACGTACGAAGCCGCCGGGTGCTCGTGGTGGGCGACGGCGGAGTGCCGTTCCTCCTCGTACGCCGCCTGCCCGAGCGGGAACTCCCCGGTGTCGTGCGCGGCCGGTGCCGCCACGGCGCCGTCGGCGCCGTCCTCGTCCGGCGCGGGAGCGGGCTCCGCTTCGGCGGGGGCGGCGGGCGCCTCCGCGAAGCCGTGTCCGTGCGCCCCGTCGGGGGCCTGGGCCGGTGCGGGCCCCGCCTCCGGCGCGGCGCCGGCGTCCTCGGCCTCCGCCGGGCGCGGCCGCTCGTCGCCGGCCGGCGGCTGCACCGGGCCGTGGCCGTGGGAGGCCTCGATGTCGGGGGCGGCCTCCAGAACGGTCTCGGGCTCCGGCCCGGCCTGGGGGTGGCCCTCCGGCAGCGGGGTCCCGACACCGGGACCGCCGAGCACCCTCGGACCGCGTCCCGCCGCCCCGTGCGCCCCCGGGGCACCGCCGCCCGGCAGCACGCCGGAGCTCAGCAGCGCCTCGGGCGCGCCCGCCGGGTCCGCACCCGGTCCGGGCTGCTCCTCGGGCGCCGCCCAGGGGGCCGCAGCCCCGCCCGGCAGGGTCACGGGGACCTGGCCCCAGCCGGCGTCCAGGGCGCCGGCCCGGAACTCGCCGGTCCCGCCGGCCATGTCGCCGGCCCCGGCCCCGGCTCCGGCCGCCCCGCCGGCCGTGTCCCCGGCGCCGGTCAGGTCGGCCGGCAGCGTCCAGTGCCCGGTGGCCGCGGGGTCCTCGTCCCGGTGCAGCGCGTCCGGGAACTGCCACTCCGCCGTCGCCCCCGGGTCCGGTTCGGCCTGCGGGTCGGCGTACTGCCGCAGGTGCGGCTCGGCGTGCTGTCCGGCGTGCTGCGCGGCCCCGTGGGCGCCCGCGTGGGAGGCGAGGTGGGAGCCCGGCTGCACGCCCGGGTGGACGGCGTCGGGCTGCGCCCCGCCGTGGAACTCCGCCTGCGCCTCGGGCTCGGCCGCCGCGAAGGCGGCCGCCACCGACGCCGGGAGCGGGATGGAGGCCGGGATCGGCGCGCGGGCCGGCGCCTGCGCGGCCGCACCGGGGGCCTGCGCGGGCGCCCCGCCCGCGTCGGGCCACTGGGCCGGCATCGTCCAGGTCCCGGTGGCGCTGGGGTCCGTACTGCCGGACGAGCCCAGCGGCATGATCATCGGCGGCGGCACGAACCCGTGCCCGGGCGCCGCCAGGGGCTCCCCGCTGTCGAGCGCGTCCAGCATGTCCTGCGGCAGCTGCACGAAGGCGGTCGCGTCGGAGTCGTAGTCGCCCCCGTGCGGTACCGGCTCCCAGCCCCAGCCGGCCCCCGCGGCGCCGCCGTTCCCCGTGTTCCCCGTGTCCCCGGTCGTTCCGCTCACGTTCTCGTTCTCACTCATGAGGTCAGCGCCCTCCCCAGGGCCCTGCGCGCCAGCACGGCGACGGTCCGCCGCAGATGCAGTACTCCGGCGGAGACCTGCTGCCCCTGGTCG
Organism: Streptomyces sp. NPDC093801; assembly: GCF_040701585.1. Lineage (NCBI taxonomy): Bacteria > Bacillati > Actinomycetota > Actinomycetes > Kitasatosporales > Streptomycetaceae > Streptomyces > Streptomyces sp. NPDC093801. The sequence goes on from NZ_JBFBDP010000013.1 coordinate 148,228, forward strand.
GGCACGCACGCCGCCGCGACGTACTCGCCGAAGGCCTCCAGGGCCTCCGGGGCCAGGCTCCGGTCCCCGTCCCAGTCGATCAGCGAGGCCACCCACTGCTCGGCCTCCAGCGGCCGCAGCGGCATCGGGGCCACCGCGCCGATCGCGCACCGCACGCCCCGGCGCGCGGGATCCAGCACGAGTCCCACAGACGCCACCGCCCGCCCGGGCCCGGTGCGGCCCGTGGCCTTCAGGAAGACCTGCGGCGCGTGCAGCAGCGGCACCCGGACGAAGCCGATCAGCTCGCCCGGCCGCAGCATGTCCCGCCCGGCCAGCAGGTGGGAGACGGGGATCTCGCGCTGCGAGCCACCGGGGCCGACGATGACCAGCACCGCCTCCAGCGCGGCCAGCACGGGCAGCGCGTCACCGGTCGGCGCGGCCGTCGCGATGTTGCCGCCGAGGGTGCCGGCGTTGCGGATCTGCGGCGGGCCGGCCGCCCGCGCGGCCGCGGCCAGCGCCGGGATCAGAGCGGCGAAATCCGGCCGCCCCATCCGGGCGTGCGTCAGACCGGCGCCGAGCAGCGCGTGCCCGTCCTGGTACTGCCAGCCGCGGATCTCGCTGATCCGCCCGAGGCCCACCAGCGCGGCGGGCCGCAGCAGTCCGGCGTTGACGGCGGCCATGAGGTCGGTGCCGCCGGCCACCGGGACGGCCGCGGGCATGGCGGCGAGCGCCGCGACGGCCTCGTCGAGCGAGGCCGGCAGCATCACGGACTGCGCCGCCTGCCCCGGCGACGCGTGCGGGGTGTGCGGCCCCTGAGCCGAATGCGGTGTGTGCGGTGCGTGCGTGGTCAACCCAGCTGCCCCTTCCCGATGTCCCGGTCCCGGCGCTCACGCCTGTCCGCCGTACGGTACGTGCTCACCGCCGGGACGTGGCAACTCTGGCACATCTTCGGGAGCGCCCGGCGCGAGGGTCTCCCGCGCACCACCGGCCCGGCGGGGCGCGGGTCCGGCGGCGGCGCGGCCGGTCCACCTCCCGTACGCCCTCGGTTCATGCCCGTCACGCCCCGTCCGAGCCCCCGGCGCACTCCGCCCCGCACCCTCCGGAACCCGTTCCCGGCGCCTTCGTACGACGTCGACCCGAACGTCCGTTTTCCCCCGTATCGGCCATGTTCGAGCGACAGTTCCAAAGGTTTCCGAAGAGTTCCGCTTCCGGTCGCCGGAGGCGCGGGCGGGTGCGCGCGCACCCCCGTGCGCCCCGGTCACACGATCGGAGGCGCGCCCTCGACCGGGCGCCCCCGCACCCCCGGACGCCGCTGCCACGGCAGGGGGCCGCCCGGTGGCCGGTAGTCGACCCCGAGGGCGTCCAGACGCGCCCGGTGGGCCCGCTCGCGCGCCTCGAAGCCGGCCCAGTCCCGGGATTCCGGTTCCGGCAGCCGCGACCACACCACCTCCGCGAAGGCCGCCAGCCGGGGGAACACCTGGTAGTCGACCCGCCCCTGGTGCTCCATCACCTCGGTCCACACGTTGGCCTGGGCGCCCAGCACGTGCGCGGCGGCCTCGGGCGACAGCTTCGGCGGCACCGGCTCGAAGCGGTAGACGTCCTCCAGGGAGCGCACGTACCCGATGGGCACCGGCTCGTCGGGGCCGTCCGCCTGACGGTGGTCCAGGTACACCTGCTGCTCGGGGCACATCACCACGTCGTGTCCGGCCTCGGCGGCGGCGATCCCGCCCGCGTAGCCGCGCCAGGAGGAGACGGCCGCGCCCTCCGCGAGCCCGCCCTCCAGGATCTCGTCCCAGCCGATGAGCCGGCGGCCCCGGTCGGCGAGCCAGCGGTCGAAGTGCCGGATGAACCAGGACTGGAGCCCGTCCTCCCCGTCCACGCCCAGCTCCCGGATGCGCGCCTGCGCCGTCGCCGAGGCCCTCCACTGCGCCTTCGGGCACTCGTCGCCGCCCACGTGCACGAACGGCGAGACCTCGGGCGGGAACAGCTCCAGCAGTTCCTCGAAGACCTCCTCGTAGAAGCGCAGGACCTCCTCGGTCGGCGCGAGCACGTTCTCGCTGACGCCCCAGTCGTCCCACACCCCCAGGGCGGCGGTGTCCACGACGTCCGCGTTGCCCAGCCAGGGGTAGGCGGCGATCGCGGCCTGGGAGTGCCCGGGGATGTCGATCTCGGGGACGATCCGCACGTGCCGCTCGGCCGCGTAGGCGACGATCTCGCGGAGGTCGTCCCGGCTGTAGAAGCCGCCGTGCGGGGTCTCGTTCCACAGCGGGGACGCCCGGTGCCCCCACCGGCTGCGGGCCCGCCAGGAGCCGGTCCGCGTGAGGTTCGGGTGGCGCCGGATCTCGACGCGCCAGCCCTGGTCGTCCGTCAGGTGCAGGTGGAGCACGTTGAGCTTGTGCGCGGCCAGCAGGTCGATGTAGCGCAGCACCCCGTCCTTGGGCATGAAGTGCCGGGCCACGTCCAGCAGCAGCCCGCGCCAGCCGAAGCGCGGGGCGTCGGCGATGCGGGCGTACGGCAGGTCCCAGGTCCGTCCGGGCCGCAGCGGCGCGCGCCGGTAGGCGTCGGGGCCGAGCAGCTGACGCAGCGTCTGGGCCGCCCAGAACAGCCCGGCCGCGTCCCCGCCGGTCAGCTCGACGCCGTCGGCGCCGATCTCCAGCCGGTACGCCTCGGGCCCCTCGCCGTCCGGGGCGGCGGGGTCCACCCGCAGCCGTACGTCGCCCCGCGCGCCCGCCGCGGCCGGCGGCAGCGCCCATCCGGTGGCGGCGCCGAGCTCCCGGCGCAGCCAGCGCGCCACGCCCTCGGCGCCCGGGCCGGCATCGAGCAGCGGCTCCGGCCCGAAGGCGTAGCGGCGGCCCTGCGGGTCGGGAACGGCCGTCCGGGGTACGGGGATCAGGTCCATGCGTCAGCCCCTCACAGCAGAGCGCTCGTCGCCGCCGACCCTAGCCGCGCCGCCGGGCCCGGGAAAGGCTCGCGGGGCGAAGGGTCCGGACGGACGAAGGGTCCGGACAGCGGGAAGGCCCCCGGGGCGCACACGTGCGCCCCGGGGGCCTTCCCGGCGGTGGACCGGACCCGGTTACTGGTCCTTGCCGCCCTTGTCCTTGTCGCCGCCGGCGCCCATGGAGTCGTAGATCTCCTTGCACATGGGGCAGACGGGGTACTTCTTCGGGTCGCGGCCCGGCACCCAGACCTTGCCGCAGAGCGCGACGACGGGGGTCCCGTCGAGGGCGCTCGCCATGATCTTGTCCTTCTGGACGTAGTGGGCGAAGCGCTCGTGGTCGCCGTCGCCGTGGGACACCACCGGCGTCGGCTCTACGAGGGTCCCCGTACCAGTCCCGCGCTCGGGCTCAAGAGTGCTCATAAAAACCAGGGTACTGAACCCCGCCGGGGTCAGTTCAGCGACGGGTCGTCCAGATAGGTGGCGACCATCGCGAGCTCGCTGCGCTGGCGGCGCAGCACCGCGCGCCACAGCCGTTCGGGGTCGGGGAAGGAGACGTCTCCGGGCTCGGAGTCCACGACGTACCAGGCGCCGTCGCCCAGCTCGGCCTCCAGCTGGCCGGGCCCCCAGCCGGAGTAACCGGCGAAGATGCGCAGGCCCCCGAGGGCCGCGGCGAGCAGTTCCGGCGGGGTCTCCAGGTCGACGAGCCCGATGGCCCCGTGCACCCGGCGCCAGCCGAGGGGGCCCTCCTCACCGGGTATCACCGCGACGCCCAGGGCCGAGTCCAGGGCGACCGGGCCGCCCTGGAACACCACGCCGGGGTCGCCGGCGAGCGGGGCCCACGGCAGCAGGATGTCGCGGACGTCCACGGGGGTGGGCCGGTTGAGGACCACGCCGAGGGAGCCCTGCTCGTCGTGGTCGAGCAGCAGCACCACCGCGCGGTCGAAGTTCGGATCCGCGAGGGCGGGGGTGGCCACGAGCAGCCGCCCTGTGAGGGAGGACACCTCGGTCATGGGCACATGATCTCGCACAATCGCCCTCCGGGGGGAGCGGGCGGCCGGATCGGACCCGGCACCGCCCGGGGCGCACGGCTGCAGAGGGGAGCGCGCGCCGCCCCACCCGCCGGAACGCAACACTCCGCTACCTGGCGGACACCGTACGTGGTGTACCGAATTCATGACAGTCCTACGGCCCCGTCACCCATACAAACAAGGGGGTGGTGGCCCTTACCCTTACGTCTGGTCCCCTGCCCATCCACTCCGGAACGCGAGATCCATGACCGGCAACGATGTCCTGCTTGTCCACGGCGGAACCCCGCTCGAGGGCGAGATCCGTGTCCGCGGTGCGAAGAACCTCGTGCCGAAGGCCATGGTGGCCGCCCTGCTCGGCAGTGAGCCGAGCCGGCTGCGCAATGTTCCCGACATCCGTGACGTGCGGGTCGTGCGCGGTCTGCTCCAGCTGCACGGCGTGACCGTGCGCCCCGGCGAGGAGCCGGGCGAGCTGGTCCTCGACCCCACCCACGTCGAGAGCGCGAACGTCGCCGACATCGACGCGCACGCGGGCTCCTCCCGCATCCCGATCCTCTTCTGCGGCCCGCTGCTGCACCGCCTCGGCCACGCCTTCATCCCGGGCCTGGGCGGCTGCGACATCGGCGGCCGGCCGATCGACTTCCACTTCGACGTGCTCCGCCAGTTCGGCGCGACCATCGAGAAGCGCGAGGGCGGCCAGTACCTGGAGGCCCCGCAGCGCCTTCGCGGATGCAAGATCCGCCTGCCCTACCCGTCGGTCGGCTCGACCGAGCAGGTCCTGCTGACGGCCGTGCTGGCCGAGGGCGTGACCGAGCTCAGCAACGCCGCCGTGGAGCCCGAGATCGAGGACCTCATCTGCGTGCTGCAGAAGATGGGCGCGATCATCTCCATGGACACCGACCGGACCATCCGGATCACCGGTGTCGACCGCCTGAGCGGCTACAACCACAAGGCGCTCCCGGACCGCCTGGAGGCGGCGTCCTGGGCGTCCGCGGCCCTGGCGACCGGCGGCAACATCTACGTCCGCGGCGCGCAGCAGCGCTCGATGATGACGTTCCTGAACACCTTCCGAAAGGTCGGCGGCGCCTTCGAGATCGACGACGAGGGCATCCGCTTCTGGCACCCGGGCGGCCCGCTCAACGCCATCGCGCTGGAGACCGACGTCCACCCCGGCTTCCAGACCGACTGGCAGCAGCCGCTGGTCGTGGCCCTGACGCAGGCCTCCGGCCTGTCGATCGTCCACGAGACGGTCTACGAGTCCCGCCTCGGCTTCACCTCGGCGCTCAACCAGATGGGCGCGCACATCCAGCTGTACCGCGAGTGCCTGGGCGGCAGCGCCTGCCGCTTCGGCCAGCGCAACTTCCTGCACTCGGCGGTCGTCTCCGGCCCCACCAAGCTGCAGGGCGCCGACCTGGTCATCCCCGACCTGCGCGGCGGGTTCTCGTACCTGATCGCGGCGCTGGCGGCCGAGGGCACCTCGCGCGTCCACGGCATCGACCTGATCAACCGCGGCTACGAGAACTTCATGGAGAAGCTCGTCGAGCTGGGCGCCAAGGTCGAGCTGCCCAACGGCGACCTGGTCTGACACCCCGTCCCGGTGATCGGGAACGATCACCGGGGCACATCCGTCCGGATCTTCCCCTCCCGGGGCCCACAAGGCCCCTGGGAGGCCTCGGAAGGGCCGGGAAAGGCCTGAGGGCGGCCACCCCGCTGGGGTGGCCGCCCTCGGCCGTTCTACGTACCACTGCCGTCCCGAGGGCCTGTGCGGCCCTCGGCACAAGGGCGGTACTACTTGCCCTTGGCGGCTTCCTTGAGCTTGGAGCCCGCGGAGACCTTCACGCTGTAGCCGGCCGGGATCTGGATGGGGTCGCCGGTCTGCGGGTTGCGCGCGGTGCGAGCGGCACGGTGGGTGCGCTCGAAGGTCAGGAAGCCGGGGATGGTGACCTTCTCGTCGCCCTTGGCGACGATCTCGCCGACGGTCTCGGCGAGCGCGGCCAGAACGGCGTCGGCGTCCTTGCGGGTCACCTCGGCGCGCTCGGACAGAGCGGCCACCAGCTCACTGCGGTTCATGTTGTACTCCCGTGTTCAACTTGCCTTAGAGGCGTGAGATCGAAGCCGATGCTGCCAGGGCCCTAGGACAGTCCCCGGACCCGGGTCTGAACGTCAGACCCTCTCGCCCGGTTACGCATCCTGCCCCCACCAGCGGCGGGAAAGCCAATCCGGCACCCGCCAGGGTCACACGAAAAGCGCCACAGTCACGCCGCAGTGACGCTCCGTCGCACCCAAGGCTCCGATGCCGATGCGGACCGCGCACAGCGCGGACATCCCCGCAACCCTAGAGGCGCCCCGCCGGGCCCGCATCCCGCGACGCGCCGGGATCAGGCCGTGGGGCCCGTCACAGCGGCCTTCTCGGCACCGGCCTGGGCCGCCTTGCGGACGGCGCCGGCGACGGCGCCCGCGACCTTGTCGTTGAAGACGGACGGGATGATGTAGTTCGCGTTCAGCTCGTCCCGGCCGACGACGTCGGCGAGGGCGGTGGCGGCGGCCAGCATCATGTCGGTGTTCACGGTCCGGGACTGGGCGTCCAGGAGGCCGCGGAAGACACCGGGGAAGACCAGCACGTTGTTGATCTGGTTCGGGAAGTCCGAGCGGCCGGTGGCCACGACGGCGGCGGTCTGGCGCGCGACGGCCGGGTCCACCTCCGGGTCCGGGTTCGCGAGCGCGAACACGATGGCGCCCTCGGCCATGGCGGCGACGTCCTCGCCGGAGAGCACGTTGGGGGCGGAGACGCCGATGAAGACGTCGGCGCCGACCACGGCCTCCTTGAGGGTGCCGGTGTAGCCCTCGGGGTTGGTGTTGTCGGCGATCCAGCGCAGCGGGGAGTCCGGCGCGGCGTCGACCAGGTCGGGGCGGCCGGCGTGCACGACGCCGTGGATGTCGGCGCTGACGGCGTTCTTCACGCCGGCGGCGAGGAGCAGCTTGAGGATGGCCGTACCGGCGGCACCGGCGCCCGACATGACGACCTTGACGTCCTCAACTGCCTTGCCCACGACGCGCAGTGCGTTGGTGAGGGCGGCGAGGACGACGATGGCGGTGCCGTGCTGGTCGTCGTGGAAGACGGGGATGTCGAGGGCCTCGCGCAGCCGGGCCTCGATCTCGAAGCAGCGGGGCGCGGAGATGTCCTCCAGGTTGATGCCGGCGAAGCCGGGGGCGATCGCCTTGACGATGGCCACGATCTCATCGGAGTCCTGGGTGTCCAGGCAGATCGGCCAGGCGTCGATGCCGGCGAAGCGCTTGAAGAGGGCCGCCTTGCCCTCCATGACGGGCAGCGCGGCCATCGGGCCGATGTTGCCCAGGCCCAGGACGGCGGAGCCGTCGGTCACGACTGCGACGGAGTTGCGCTTGATGGTCAGGCGGCGCGCGTCCTCGGGGTTCTCGGCGATGGCCGTGCACACGCGGGCGACGCCCGGGGTGTAGATCATCGACAGGTCGTCACGGTTGCGGATGGGGTGCTTGGACGACATCTCGATCTTGCCGCCGAGGTGCATCAGGAAGGTGCGGTCGGAGACCTTCCCGAGGCTGACGCCCTCGATGCCGCGCAGCTTCTCGACGATCTCGTCGGCGTGGGCGGTGGAGGTCGCGGCGATGGTGACGTCGATACGGAGCTTCTCGTGGCCGGAGGCGGTCACGTCGAGGCCGGTGACCGAGCCTCCGGAAGACTCCACGGCGGTGGTGAGCTGGGAGACCGCGGTTCCGCTCGCGGGCACTTCCAGGCGGACCGTCATCGAATACGAGACGCTGGGCGCCGTTGCCATGGCCGTGTTCCTCTTCTGTCCCTGGTTCTTCTGTAAGCACAGGGTCCCGCGCGGCGCCACCCGTTCGATGGCAGGTTCGGCAGGACCTGTTGTCCGATCGTCCCACCTACCAGCCGGTACAAGGTAACCAGCTACAAATTTCGGAAGAACACTTCCACCATACGAGAGAACTCCGGGTGTTGGAATGGTGGGTACACACAAAACAGGTCCGCGCCCTCCTTGAACGGAGGGCGCGGACCTGGTGTTCCGACTAAGACACCGACCCGCCATGCTCGCCTCGCGGCAAGTGGTCGCTCTAAGCGACGAAGGTTGGGCCCGGGGGCTTGGATCGAGCCGGTGTCGTACCCAGGCTAACAAAGGATCGCCGGAAGCGGTCCCCCCTCCCGCGAGTTGGAGGCCGCCGTCACGCTCCCGGCCGCGGGCCGTTCGGCCGCAGGCCCGGATCAGGGGCGCAGCAGCTCCGGCACCCCGTTCCCGTCCGGGGAGTCGCCCTCCGCCGAGACCACCGTCAGCTGCTGCGTGGCGCGCGTCAGCGCCACGTACAGCACGCGCAGGCCCGCCGGGGACTCCGCCGCGATCTCCGCCGGGGAGACCACCACCGTCGCGTCGTACTCCAGGCCCTTCGCCTCCAGGCTGCCCAGCGCCACCGCCCGCTCGCCCAGGTCGGCGAGCCAGCCCGCCGCCTCGGCGCGCCGGTCCATGGCCACGACCACGCCGACCGTGCCGTCCACCTGGCCCAGCAGCCGCCGGGTCTCCTCCCGCACCGCCGCCCCGAGGTCCTCTCCGGCGGTCGTGAAGCGGGGCTCCAGGCCCGTCGAGCGCACCGCCGTCGGCGGCTCCATCCCCGGCATCGCCAGCTCCAGCACCCGCGAGGCCACCTCGGCGACCTCGGCCGGGTTGCGGTAGTTCACCGTCAGCGTGAACCTCCGGCGCGGCCGGCTGCCCAGCGCCTCGTCACGGGCGGCGGCCGCCTCGTCCGGATCCGTCCAGGAGGACTGCGCCGGGTCCCCGACCACCGTCCAGGTGCCCGTACGGCCCCGCCGGCCCACCATCCGCCACTGCATCGGCGTCAGGTCCTGGGCCTCGTCCACGATCACGTGCGCGTACTCGGTCCGCTCCGCCGCGATCCGCTCGGCCCGCTCCCAGGTGGTCTCCTCACGGGTCGGCATCAGCTCCTCCAGCCCGCTGAGCTGGTCCAACGGGTCCATCTCCCGCTTGCGCCTCGGCCGCGCGGGCGCGCCGAGGAGCTGCTGGAGCTCGTCGAGCAGCGCCACGTCGTGCACCGAGAGGGGCCCGGAGCCGTCCGCGCCGACCCGGCGCAGCGAACGCGCCAGCTGGCGGGTCTCGCGCGGGTTCAGGTCCCGGCGCGACCAGCGGCCCAGGCGCCGCTCGTCGGCCATGGCGGCCAGCACCCGGCGCGGGGTGAGCTCCGGCCACCAGGCGTTCAGGAAGCCGAGGAAGTCGTCCTCGGTGGAGATGTCCTCGTCGAAGGCGCTGCGCAGCTCGGCGGCCAGCTCCGGGTCGCTGTGCCGGCCGGACGCGCCGGTCTTCGCGTACAGGGCGTCCAGCAGCAGCTTGCGGGCGCGCGGGCGCAGCAGGTTCACGGGGGCGGTGCCGCCCAGCACGTTCTGCCGGATCCGGTTCAGCTCCGGGGCCTCCAGCTCGACGCGGCGGCCGAAGGCCACCACGCGCAGCCGCTCCGGGGCGTCGCCCAGCTCCAGCGCGCCGCGCACCGCCTTGCGGAGCACCTTGAGCATGCGCGAGGAACCCTTGACCCGGGCCACGGCGGGTTCGTCGTACGTGGTCGCCTCGGCGCCGTCGACGAGGGAGCCGAGCGCCCGGATCGCGACCTGGCCCTCCTCGCCGAGCGAGGGCAGCACGCCCTCGGTGTAGGCGACGAGCAGCGGGGTCGGCGAGACGATCAGGATGCCGCCGGAGTAGCGGCGGCGGTCCTGGTAGAGGAGGTAGGCGGCGCGGTGCAGGGCCACGGCGGTCTTGCCGGTGCCCGGCCCGCCCGCGACCTCCGCGACCGAGGCGGCGGGGGCGCGGATCACCAGGTCCTGCTCGGCCTGGATGGAGGAGACGATGTCCCGCATGGTGTGCGTGCGGGCCCGCCCGAGGGCGGCCATCAGCGCACCGTCGCCGATCGCCGGCAGCTCCCGGCCGCCGAGGGTGGCGGTGACCTCGGGACGCATCAGGTCGTCCTCGACGCCGAGCACCTTGCGGCCCTTGGACCGGATCACCCGGCGGCGGATCACCCGGCCGGGGTCCTTGGGCGTCGAGCGGTAGAACGGCGCGGCCGCGGGGGCGCGCCAGTCGATGACGAGCGGCGCGTAGTCGCTGTCGAGCACGCCGATCCGCCCGATGTGCAGGGTCTCGGCGATGTCGGCGGTGAGGTCGGGCCGGATGGCGTCCTCGGCGGGCTGGACGGAGGTGTAGGCGCCGTCGGGCCCCCGCTCCCCGTCCTTCCCGAGCACGAGGTCGATCCGCCCGAAGAGGAAGTCCTCGAACTCGTTGTTCAGCCGGTTGAGGTGGATCCCGGCGCGGAAGACCTGCGCGTCCCGCTCCGCGAGCGCGCCGGGCGTACCGACCTGGCCGCGCTTGGCGGCGTCGTTCATGAGGAACTCGGCCTCGTGGATCTTCTCCTCAAGGCGTCGGTACACCTGATCGAGATGCGTCTGCTCGACCGCGATCTCCCGATCGCGGACGGAATCCGCCGTGCTGTCGACAGCGGCATTCTGCGCGGCCACCAAGGCCCCCTTCTGACGTGCGTGGGCGACCGTCAACCGTACGCGAACCAGCCCCCACTCCGCACGCCCGGTCCGCGCGGCGGGCCACGCGATCGTCATTTCGTACGAGGCACGGCGGGTCGGGGCCCTCACCCCCGCGAGGCGCCGGGGCGGGTCGGCGGCTGCCCACCCGCCGGGCGGGGCTCCGGGCGGGGCGGGGACTGCACGGTGCGGCGGGCCCCCGGCGGCCCGCGCGCGGGGGATGAAGTCCCGCCCCGCGTGCCGACGTACAAGCCCCCTACGCCACCGCGCCCCGGATCCGGCGTCGGTGGCGGGCCACGCGTTCGCGGTTGCCGCAGACCTCGCTGCTGCACCAGCGGCGGCGGTGGCCGCGGGAGGTGTCCAGGTAGAGGCGGGCGCAGCCGTCGCCGCCGCAGGAGCGGAGCAGGGCCAGGTCGCCGGGGTCGGTGAGGAGCTCCACGGCGTCCCGGGCCACCGTGGCCAGCAGGCCCGCGCATTCGACGCCGCCGCACAGCTCCCGCACCAGGTGCCCCTCCCGGTCCCGTACCGCGCACACCCCCGGCGGGGGCCCCGCGGCTGCGGCGTTGACGCGGGCCAGGGCGTCCTCCTCCCGGCCCGCGCCGGCCAGTTCGGCGCGGACGAGGCGGTCGACGTCGCGGCGCAGCAGGCGGAAGGCCTCGACCCAGTCGGGCCCGAGCCGGCCGAGCGGGGTGCGGTCGGGCACCAGCCCCGCGCCGACCAGCCACAGGCGCAGCTCGTCGCCGTCGCGAAGGGCCTCGGCACCCCGGGGGGTGCGGGTCGCCAGCAGGTCCAGACAGACCCGCCCGGAATCGAACCACATGCCCGTCACCGCCTCGGTCGCCGTGGGACGCCCTCCCAGAGTGCCGTCGCCGACCAGGAAGCGGAAGCCCCCGGGCGGGCTATGCGGGCGGCGGGTCGTCGTGCAGGAGGCGCTGGAAGAGCCGGTGGTCGCGCCAGGCGCCGTTGATGTGGAGGTAGCGGGGGGCGAGTCCGAACTCGACGAAGCCGGCCTTGGCCAGGACCCGCATGGAGGCGGTGTTGTCGACGAGGGTCCCCGCCTCGATCCGGTGCAGCCCGAGCTCGTCGCGGGCCGTGCGGACGACCTCCTCCAGGCCGGCGGTGGCCAGGCCCTTGCCGTGCCAGGGCCGGTCGACCCAGTAGCCGACGCCGCCGCTGCACAGCGGCCCCCGGGCGATGCTGCCGAGGTTCATCGCCCCGACGACCGCGCCGGTCGCCGTCTCCGTGAACACGTACGGGACCAGGCGCCCCCCGTCCCGCTCGTCGAGCATGCCCTCGATGCGCGCCCGCTGTCCCGCCTCGGTGTAGAAGGCCTCGGGCCGCCGGGGCTCGTAGGGGGCCATGTACTCCCGGTTGCGCGCCAGTGCGTCCGCCAGGCCGGCGGCGTCCTCGACGGCCAGGCCCCTCATCTCCACCCCGTTGATGATCATGCGGGCACGCTAGCGGACGGTCCCCGCCCCGCTCCAGCCCCCGCCGTCACCGGGATCCAGCGAGAGCCGGTAGCCGCGCTTGACCACCGTCTGGATCAGGTTCGGCACCCCGAGGGCGGCCCGGAGCCGGGCCATCGCCGTCTCGACGGCGTGCTCGTCGCGCCCGGACCCCGGCAGCGCGCCCAGCAGGTCCGCCCGGGACACCACCCAGCCGGGCCGCCGGGCCAGCGCCGCCAGCAGCGCCATACCGGCCGGCGGCACGGGGCGCAGCCGGTCGTCGACGACCGCCGCGTGCCCCCGGATCTCCAGGCGGTGCCCGGCGACGGGCAGGACCCGCGCCCGTCCCGGGAGTTCCTGGCAGAGCAGCTGCACCAGCGGACCGAGGCGGAAGCGCTCCGGCTGGACGGTGGCCACCGCCTCGCCCTGCAGCGGCAGCGCGGTCACCGGCCCCACGCAGGCCGCGAGCACCGGCCCCCGCAGCGCCTCCAGCACCGCCTCGCGGAGCCCTCGTTCACCGGCGCGGGAGAGCAGGGAGGCGGCGGCGGGCGCGGAGGTGAAGGTGACGGCGTCCACCGACCCGACGGCCACCGCGTCCAGCAGCCGGTCCAGCGGCGCGAGGTCCTCCGGCGGCATCCACCGGTACACCGGCACGGGCACCACCTCGGCCCCGCCGTCCCGCAGCGCCTCCACGAACCCGGGCAGCGGCTCGCCGTGCAGCTGGAGCGCGATGCGCCGCCCGGCGACGGAGCCGGCCAGCAGCCGGTCCAGCACCTCGGCCAGGGACTCGGACCGCGGTGACCAGGCCTCGACCAGCCCGGCGGCCCGTACGGCGCCCTTGACCTTCGGCCCGCGGGCGAGGAGTTCGGTGGCGCGCAGCCGCTCCAGGAGCCGCTCGCCGATCCCCCATCCGTCGGCGGCCTCGATCCAGCCGCGGAAGCCGATGGCGGTGGTGGCGACGACGGCGTCGGGCGGGTTCTCGACGAGCTCCCGGGTGGCGGCCAGCAGCTCGCCGTCATCGGCGAGCGGCACGATCCGCAGCGCGGGCGCGTGGACGACCGCGGCGCCGCGCCGGCGCAGCAGGGCGATCAGCTCGTCCGCGCGGCGCGCGGCGGTGACTCCGACGGTGAAGCCCGCGAGGGGGCCGTGCGTAGCATCGTCCATCGTGGTGACCTGCCTTGCCCAGTACGTCCGTCCCTGAAGCCGACGCCGGCGCCGGCCGGCCTCGACATGGTGGTGACCGAGCCTGCCAACCGGTCGTGTCGGGCTCGGTTCCGCCGTATTTCCGTGCCGTTAACCGCCTTTGGCGCTCCCGGCCCCCCTCACACGGAGGTGAGCCGGGCCTTCGCCCCGCTGCCGGACGCCTCGGGGCCGGCGGCCGGGGCGGCGGCCCGGCGAAGGTATACCGCCCAGGTGACGGCGCAGCACACGGCGTAGAAGCCGAGGAAGGCGACGAAGGCCGCGGTGCCCTCCCCCGAGGCCGAGAAGGCCTCGCGGAAGGCCAGGTTGATGCCGAGTCCGCCGAGCGCGCCGACGGCGCCGATCAGGCCCATGGCGGCTCCGGACAGCCGCCGCCCGTGCGCGGCGGCCTCCTCGCCGCCGAGCCCGCGGGCGAGCGCCTGGGCCTGGAAGATGCCGGGGATCATCTTGTACGTGGAGCCGTTGCCCAGCCCGCTGAGCGCGAACAGGGCGGTGAAGCCGACGAGGAACACCGGCAGGGACTCCCGTACGGAGGCCAGGACGACCAGCCCGGTCGCCGCGGCCATCGCCACGAACGCGCACAGGGTGATCCTCGCTCCGCCGAACCGGTCGGCGAGCGCTCCGCCGACGGGCCGGACGAGCGAGCCGAGCAGCGGGCCGATGAAGGTGAGGGACGCGGCCTGGAGCGGGGTGCGCCCGAACTGGGTCTGGAGGACGAGCCCGAAGGCGAAGCTGTAGCCGATGAAGGAGCCGAAGCAGCCGACGTACAGCAGGGCCATGATCCAGGTGTGCGGCTCGCGGACGGCTTCCCGGACCGCGCCCGCGTCGCCCCGGACGGGGGCCAGGTTGTCCATGCGGGTGAGGGCCAGCGCGGCGGCGGCCACGATCAGCGGGAGGTACGCGGCGAGCAGCAGCCGGGGGTGTCCGGCGCCGGCGGCGGCGATGACGAGCAGCGCGGCGAGCTGGACGACGGGGACGCCGATGTTGCCGCCGCCGGCGTTGAGGCCGAGGGCCCAGCCCTTCTTCCGGAGGGGGAAGAAGGCGTTGATGTTGGTCATGGAGGAGGCGAAGTTGCCGCCGCCCACCCCGGTCAGCGCGGCGACGGCGAGGAAGGTCCCGTACGGGGTACCGGGTTCCATGACGACCAGTGCGGCCGTGGTCGGCACGAGCAGCAGCAGGGCGCTGACGACGGTCCAGTTGCGGCCGCCGAAGCGGGCGACGGCGAAGGTGTAGGGGACGCGGACCAGGGCGCCGACGGCGGTGGCGGTGGCGATGAGGAAGAACTTCCCGGCGGGGTCGATCCCGTAGGCGGGGCCCATGAAGAGCACCATCACGGACCACAGCGACCAGATGGAGAAGCCGATGTGCTCGGAGAAGACGGAGTAGAGGAGGTTGCGGCGGGCGGTGCGCTCGCCGGTCTCCCGCCAGAAGGCCTCGTCCTCGGGGTCCCAGTGTTCGATCCAGCGGCCTCCCCGGCGGCCGCGCGGGCCGTCCTCCCGGCTGCCGCCCCCTTCGTGCGGTGCGGTCGTCGTCGTAGCGGTCATCACACGCCTCCACAGCTGTCGCGTCCGTGGTGACGACGCTAGGAACGGCGCGTTTCGGCCCCGGTCCCCGCCGGATGACCGGGGGGAAACCTTGCTCTCACCCGCCGCGGGCGCCGGATGTGAGCCCTGACGGGAGCCAGGCGTCCGGGGGGAGTTCCAGCCAGCGGTGGGCGTCCTGGAGCTCGGCGGCGGCGCGGGCGAGGGCGTCCAGACCGGGGTGGCGCAGCCCCTCGCGCCACACCATGGACAGCGGGGAGAACGGTACGGGGTCCACGAGGGGCCTTTTGACGCAGCCGGGCACGTCGAGGAAGCCGACGGTGACCAGGACCGGGTTGCGGGTCTTGGCCATCACCCGCATGAACTCCTCCTTGCCCATCGCCACCGGCGCGGGCGGCGCCGGCGCGATGCCCCGCCCGGCGAAGAGCTCGCGGGCCAGCCGGGTCCACTCCAGGGTGCGCGGGTTGCCGGCGCCGGCGTAGACGGTCTCCCCGGCGAGCGCGGCGAGCGGTACGGATTCCAGCGCGGCCAGCGGGTGTTCCTCGGGCAGGAGGACGGCGAGGGGTTCGTGGCGCACGGGCAGGTGCGCGAGCCGGGCCCGCAGGGCGGGGTCCAGGCCGGCGACGTAGCCGAAGGAGACGTCGAGGCGGCCCGCGGCGATCTCGGCGGCGGCGTGGGTGAGGCCGCTCTCGAAGCGGGCCATCAGCTCGTGGCCGGGGGCGAGTCCACGGGCGCGCTCCAGGACGAGGCGGGCGGTGGTGGGGCCGTCGGTGTTGAGGTCGACGAGGAGGGCGGGGGGCGGTCCGGCGAAGGCCGCGGCCAGTTCCCCGTGGGCGCGGAGCACCTCGCGGGCGTGGGGCAGCAGGCGCACCCCGTCGGCGGTGAGCTCGACGGCACGGGTGGTGCGGGTGAACAGGGTGGTTCCCAGGACCTGTTCGAGCCGGCGGACGTCGCGGCTGAGGGCCTGCTGGGCCACGTAGAGGCGGGCGGCGGCGCGGGTGAAGTGCAGTTCCTCGGCGACGGCGAGGAAGCCGCGCAGCAGCCGGGGGTCCACGTCGGGGGAGGTCACCCGGAGAGATTAACAACGAGTCGGCGTGAATGGCCCCGGAACAGGTGTTGGACCGCCGCCGGGGCCGGGCCGCAGGCTCGTGGCATGCCGCAGGAAACCCCGCTCATGGCCGTCACGGGCACCACCCTCGTCCTGGCCGCCCCGGCCCCGCCCCCGACCTCCGCCCCGCCCGGAACCCGCACCCGGACCGGCACCCCGCCCGGAACCCGCACCCGGACCGGCACCACGCCCCCGCCGCCACCCACCGCCCCGGCAGCGGGACCCGCCCCGGCCCACGCCCACACCCACGCCCCGGCCCCGGCCCCGGCAGCGGGACCCGCCCAGGCGCCCGCCGGAGCCCCCGCCCCGGGGGCGTCCGCCCACGAGGGCCCGGCCGGCCGGACGGACGCGGCCCGGGACCCCGTCGGCACCCGTGCCCGGACCGGCTTCCTCGGCCCCTACGCCCGGCTCTTCGCCGTCCCCGGGGCGCGCGGGTTCACCGCCGGGAACCTGCTCGCCCGGCTCCCCATGGGCATGTTCGGGATCAGCGCGGTGATGATGATCTCCGGGCAGCGCGGCTCGTACGCCCTCGCCGGCGCCGTCACCGCGACCGGCATGGCCGCCACCGCCGTCGTCGGGCCGTGGACCGCCCGTCTCGTCGACCGGTACGGGCAGGCCCGGATCGCCGTACCCGCCACGGTGGTCGCGGTCCTCGGCTCCCTCTCCCTCGTCCTGTGCGTCCGTACGCAGGCCCCCGCCTGGACCCTCTTCGCCTCCTACGCGGCCACCGCCACCACCCCCAACATCGGCGGCATGTCCCGGGCCCGCTGGACGCACCTGCTGCCCCGCTCCGCCCACCACACCGCGATGTCCTTCGAACAGGCCGCCGACGAGCTGTGCTTCATGCTCGGCCCGGTCCTCGCCGCCTTCCTGTGCACCGCCGCCTTCCCGGAGGCGGGCACCCTCACCGGGGCGGCGCTGCTGCTCACCGGCATGCTGGTGTTCACCGCGCACCGCGCCACCGAGCCCCCGGCCGGCGGGGCGCCCCGGGCCGCGGGAGGCCGGTCCCCGCTGCGCGCCCTGCTCCCCCTCCTCGGCCTCTTCGTCGCCACCGGCCTGGTCTTCGGCTCGATGGAGGTCTCCTCGATCGCCCACCTCTCCGCCCTGGGCCGCGGCGGCACGTCCGGCCCGGTGCTCGCGCTCCAGGCGGCGGGCTCCTGCGCGGCCGGACTGCTGTACGGGGCGCGGCGCCCGAGGAGCCTGCGGACCTGCCTGGTCGCGCTGGCCGGCGCGATGGCCCTGCCCTGGGCGGCGGCCGCCACCGGCTCCCTCGTCGCGCTGGCCCTGGCCCTGCTGCTGGCCGGGATGTCCACCGCGCCGGTGATGGTCACCGCGATGGGCCTGGTCCAGTCCCGCACGCCCGAGGGCCGCCTCAACGAGGGCATGACGCTGGCCGTCACCGCGATCCTCGCCGGCATCGCGGCCGGCTCCGCCACGGCGGGCCTGGCCGTCGACCACCTCGGCACGGGGACCGCGTACCTGCTGCCGGCCGCCGCGGCACTGGCCGCACTGCTCATCGGAACGGCGGCTCCACGACCGGGCCGTTGATCGGGATTTCATCCGGCTGCCGGGTGACGCCCCTCGCGTGGGTCGCACCCTTCCCTGTCGCGATCGGCCATAACTGGGGAGGCCTTCCCCCAGCACCCTTCCCTTCGCGGAGGAACCCCCCTTGTCTGCTTCGCGTTCCGTCTCCTCGGCCCTGATCGTCGCGGCCGTCACCGCGTCCTGCCTGATGCCGGCCGGGCCCGCCCTGGCGGACTCCCCGCACGTCCGCTTCTCCCAGCCGTACGTCCCCTCCATCGCCCCCGGGAAGACGGGCCGCGTCGTCATCGCGGCCCTGAACGGGGCGGACCCGGCGCACAGCGGCACGTTCCGGATCACCGCCCCGGAGCGGACCACGTTCCCCGAGGCCCGGTTCTACTGGGACGGACAGCGGGCGGCCGGCTCCTGCACCCGGTCGTCCGACGCGCGCCGGCTGACCTGCTCCGCCGGGACCCGCGCGGGCTTCGCCTTCCCGGCGAACACGCAGACCCGGCTGGCGGTTTCCCTCGCCGTGGACGCCGCCGCCCCCGAGGGCACGACGCTGGACGGCGGCGAGTGGTCGGACGGTGAAGGCGCACCGGCCCTCTTCGCCGTGGCCACCCCGGTGCGCGGCCCGAAGGGCGACGACGGCCCGCCCGGACACGACGGCCACGACGGCCACGACGGCAAGCCGGGCCACCACGGCAGGCCCGGCCGCCCGGGCCCGAAGGGCGACAAGGGAGACAAGGGCGACACCGGCGAGCGCGGCCCCAAGGGCGACCGCGGTGACACCGGAGAACGCGGCCCGAAGGGCGACACGGGCCCGGCGGGCGGGCCGCGAGGCCCCAAGGGGGACAAGGGGGACAAGGGGGCCACCGGCGAGCGCGGCGCCAAGGGCGACCGGGGCGACACCGGCGACCGCGGCCCCAAGGGCCACACCGGCGACACCGGCCCGAGGGGCCCGGAGGGCGACCGGGGCCCGTCCGGCCCGCAGGGCCCCGAAGGACCCCACGGCCCGAAGGGCGACCAGGGCCCGAAGGGCGACCAGGGCCCGAAGGGCGACACCGGCCCGGCCGGAGGCCCCCGGGGCCCGAAGGGCGACCGGGGCGACCGCGGCCCGGCCGGACCGCAGGGTCCGAAGGGCGACCGGGGCAAGCCCGGCGACTGCAAGTGCGGCAGCCACCACGGCGGCAAGGACGAGCACCACGGCAAGGGCGGCAAGGGCGACCACCACGGCAAGGGCGGCAAGGACGGCCACGGCAAGGGCGACCACCACGGCGAGGGCGGCCCGAAGGCCCGCGTCGTCACCTCCGGCCAGGGCCTCGGCATCCGCTCCGGCCCCGGCACGGGCTACGGGAAGACCGGCAGGCTCGCGGCCGACACGGTCGTCGCGCTCCAGTGCAAGGTCGACGGCGAGCAGGTCGACGACAACGCGATCTGGTACAAGCTCGCCGACGGCCGCGGCTGGATCGCCGCCCGCTACGCGCTGAACCTCAACAAGGTCCCGTACTGCTCCTGACCACCGCTCCCGACCGCCCGCACCGCCGCCGCACCCCGCCGCCCCGCACCAGCGGCGGGCCGGCGGCGGACCGGGCATGGCGAAGGCCCCGCAGCCGACCGGCCGCGGGGCCTTCGCCCGCTCCTCCCGTCACGCGGGCTTCGCCCACTCCTCGCGCAGCATCCCGAAGAGCACGCGGTCGTAGCGCTCCCCCGCCACCAGCACGGCCGCCCTCAGGCGCCCCTCCTCGCGGAAGCCGAGCCCCGTGAACGCCCGCACGGCACGCTCGTTGCCGCTCCAGGTGTCCAGCTCCAGCCGGTGCAGCCCGTACGCGCCGAACAGGTGGTCCACGAGCACCCGCGTCGCGTCACGGCCGTGGCCGCGGCCCCAGAACTCCCGCTCGCCGATGGTGACGCCCAGGGTGGCCACCCCGAGGTAGGGGTCGAGGTCGCGGTAGTCGGCCATGCCGATGACCCGCCCGCTCTCCAGGTCCTCGACCGTGAACACGGCCGACTCCCTCGGCACGAGCCGCAGCATCCGTTCGAACGCGAGGCCCACGGCCTCGGCGGTGACCGGCCCGAAACAGGGATCACCGGCCGAGGCCAGGCGCACGACTTCGGGGTCGTTGCGCCACCGCAGGTGGTGCTCGGCGTCTTCGGCGCGCAGCGCGCGCAGTCTCACCAGGTTTCCTTCGAACATCGCGCAACCCTAATCGATCATGGTGGCCGGTCAAGGGACAGCGCACCACACGGGCTCCGCACATGACGAAGGCCCCGCAGCCAACGGCTGCGGGGCCTTCGCCCACATGGGATGAGTGGAGATGGCGGGAATCGAACCCGCGTCCAACGGTGCAGAAGCAGGGCTTCTCCGAGCGCAGTCCGCTGCGCTTTTCTCGGCCCCGGAGATCACACGGACAAGTCTCCGACGGGCTCAGTCACTGTTTGGTTTCCCTCCAACCCCCGTGACCGGGGCTAGAGGTTTAGATCCCTTGTTGACGCCAGGATCCGGACCGGGACCACTTCCGGGCTGACGCTCCTCACAGAGGCTTCAGCTCACTGTTATTAGGCAGCGAGGGTGAAGCGGGAGTTATCGCTCTTGGAGTTGGCGATTATTTTTTGCGACATGTGGTTAGCGAGATCATTGCCGCTTCCTCGGCTCGCTTCCCCTGCATCGACATCCGCTGTCGAAACCGATCATCCCCATGTTGTTTTTTCAAGCTGCGCCGCCCCCTGGGGGGTGGTGCTGACGCCATGGTACGCGAAGTGGACCACCGCGTGCCAGGAGATTAAACCGTGCCCCGCTGCTTGCGGCGGATCGCGGAGATCGTCCGCTGGGTCTCGCGCGTGTCCTGCTTCTCGCGCAGGGTCTGGCGCTTGTCGTACTCCTTCTTGCCCTTCGCCAGCGCGATCTCGACCTTCGCGCGGCCGTCCTTGAAGTACAGGGCCAGGGGCACGACCGTGTGGCCCGACTCCTCCGCCTTGCGCTCCAGCTTGTCGATCTCCTCGCGGTGCATGAGGAGCTTGCGCTTGCGGCGGGCGCTGTGGTTGGTCCAGGTGCCCTGGCTGTACTCCGGGACGTGGACGTTGTACATCCACACCTCGCGGCTCTCGACCGACACGAAGCCGTCGACCAGCGAGGCCCGGCCCTGGCGCAGGGACTTGACCTCGGTGCCCGTGAGCACGATGCCGCACTCGTAGGTGTCGATGATCGCGTAGTCGTGCCGCGCCTTCTTGTTCTGGGCGATCAGCTTGCGCCCTTTTTCCTTAGCCATAGTGCGGTCATTTTCGCACTACGACCCCACCCCGAGGCCACCCAATACCGCCCGTGCCCGCTCCTCGGCCCCGTCACCGGCGGCCAGGTCCGGGGTGATGCCCCCGCCGTCGAGGCTGCGGCCCGCCGGAGTGCGGTACGTGCCGACCGTCAGCTCCGCCACCGCGCCGCCCGGGAGCTGGGTCGGCATCTGCACGGAGCCCTTGCCGAAGGTGCGGGTGCCGACCGTCACGGCGCGGCCGCGGTCCTGGAGGGCGCCGGTGAGCAGCTCGGCCGCGCTCATCGTGCCGCCGTCCACGAGGGCCACCAGGGGGCGGGCCGTGTCCCCGCCCGGGGCCGCGTACAGGGCGCGCTCGGAGCCGCGTACGTCGTACGTCGCCACGAGCCCGCCGTCCAGGAAGGCGGAGGCCGCGGTGACCGCCTCGGCGACCAGCCCGCCCGGGTTGCCCCGCAGGTCCAGCATCACCCCGCCGCCCGGCGGGGCCTCGCGGACGGCCTCCTTGACGCGCTCGCCCGAACCCCGGGTGAAGGAGGCCACCTTGATCACGGTGATGCCGCCCGCGAGGCGGCGCACGGTCACCGGGTCGGCGCGCAGCTCCTCCCGGCGGACGGTCTCGGTGAGGACGGCGCCGTCCCGGCCGAGGCCGAGGACCACCGGGGTGCCGGCCTCCCCGCGGAGCCGGGCCACCACGTCGGCGACGGGCAGGCCGGTGACCTCGTGGCCGTCGACGCTCAGCAGCCGGTCGCCGGCGCGCAGGCCGGCCCGGGCGGCGGGGCTGCCGGGCTGGACCCGGTCGACCTCGATGCGGCCGTCGGCGCGGCGCCCGGTCCAGAGCCCGACGCCGGTCCAGCGGCCGTCGAGGTCCTCGGCGAAGGCGGCGTACTCGCCCTGGTCGTAGACGGTGCCCCAGCGGTCGCCGCTGCGGCTGACCACCTCCTGGGCGGCCTTCTTCCCGGACTTCCCCTCGGCGACGGCCTCGGCGGCGGCCCGGGCGACGGCCTCCCGGTCGGCGGTGCCGGGCGCGGGGGCCGGCGGCAGGCCCCGCTCCGGCTCCGCGGTGCTCGCGAAGGCGGTACGGCCCTCGTCCGCCTCGGGGGACCCCCAGCACCCGGTGGCTGCCGCGGCGCCCACGGAGACGGCGAACACCAGCGTTAAGAAGGCCCCGCGACGCAGGTCACGGGGCCGGAGACAGAGAGCGGGCAGACCCGGCATGCGGCCGAGTCTAGGACAAGCCCCGCCGCCACAAGCGGGGTTGACCGTACGCACCAGGGGGCGCTCGTCACACCTTCAGGTACTTGCGCAGTGCGACGAAGGCCGCAAGGGAGGGCATCAGGAGGCCGATGACCAGGACCAGGGGGAGCTTGGTGAGGACCGCGTCCCAGCCGATGAAGTTGATCAGCTGGAGCTTGTCGCGGAGCCCGATGCCGTGGTCGATCACGAAGTACTGGCCCGCGCCCAGCATCGCGCAGGCGAAGCCGGCGCCGATGAGGCCGGCCACGGCCGCCTCCATGATGAACGGCACCTGGATGTAGAAGCCGGAGGCGCCGACCAGGCGCATGATGCCGGTCTCCCGCCGACGGCTGAACGCCGAGACGCGCACGGTGTTGACGATCAGCAGCAGCGCCACGATCAGCATGATCATCATGATGCCGAGGGCGGCCCAGTTGAGGGTGCCGAGCAGGGCGAAGAGGTTGTCGAGCTCGGTCGACTGGTCGGCCACCGACTGGACCCCGTCGCGGCCGGCGAAGGCGGAGGTGATGACCTCGTACTTCTCCGGGTTCTTCAGCTTGACCCGGAAGGAGTCGGGCATCTGGTCGGGGGTGACGACGGAGGCCAGGGCGGTGTGCCCGAAGCGCTCCTTGTAGTGCTTGTAGGCCTCGTCCGAGGACTCGTACATGACGGTCTGGACGAGGGCCATCTTCTTGAGCTCGCGCTCGATGCCCTGCTTCTGGTCGGGCGTGACGGCGCCCTTGGAGCAGGGCTTGCCGTTCCCGGCGGCGGGTGCGGCGGGGGTGCCCGGCGCCCCGGCGGCCGCCGGGGCGCTGCCCGCGGCGGCGTCGATGGCGTCGTTCTTGGTGCAGAGGTAGACGGTGACGTTGACCTTGTCGTACCAGTACCCCTTCATGGCGCTGACCTGGTCCCGCATGAGCAGGGAGCCTCCGAAGAGGGCCAGCGACAGGGCCACGGAGATGATGACCGCGAAGGTCATGGTGAGATTGCGGCGGAGGCCGACGCCGATCTCCGACATGACGAACTGGGCGCGCATGGCGTCTCAGGTGCCTTTCAGTGCTGGTAGCCGTAGACGCCGCGCGACTGGTCGCGTACGAGTCGGCCCTGTTCGAGTTCGATGACGCGCTTGCGCATCTGGTCCACGATCTGCTGGTCGTGCGTGGCCATGATGACGGTGGTGCCGGTCCGGTTGATCCGGTCCAGCAGCTTCATGATCCCGACGGAGGTCTGCGGGTCGAGGTTGCCCGTCGGCTCGTCGGCGATCAGCAGGGCGGGGCGGTTGACGAAGGCGCGGGCGATGGCCACGCGCTGCTGCTCGCCGCCGGACAGTTCGCCCGGCATCCGCCCCTCCTTGCCGCCGAGGCCGACCAGTTCCAGCACCTGCGGGACGGCCTTGCGGATCTCACCGCGCGGTTTGCCGATGACCTCCTGGGCGAAGGCGACGTTCTCGGCCACCGTCTTGTTGGGCAGGAGCCGGAAGTCCTGGAAGACGGTCCCCAGCTGGCGCCGCATGTGCGGGACCTTCCAGTTGGAGAGCTTCGCGAGGTCCTTCCCCAGGACGTGCACCTGCCCGTGGCTCGCCCGTTCCTCGCGCAGGACCAGCCGCAGGAAGGTGGACTTGCCGGAGCCGGAGGAGCCGACCAGGAAGACGAACTCGCCCTTGGCGATGTCGAGGGAGACATCTCTGAGTGCGGGCCGGGTTTGCTTCGGGTAGGACTTGGAGACGTTGTCGAATCGGATCACGGGTGCACCACGGTCGCCGGGAGTAGGTGTGCGTGACCATACGCGAACGGGCGCGGGGTGGGGACCCGGCATCCTGAGTTGCCCCATTTATCCCCGGCTCCCGGGGGAGTCGGACCGCTCGTGCCCGGACGGGCCGCGCCGAATGTCGGCGGAGCTGGCACAGTGGTAGGGGGAACGGACTCGGTCCCCCTGCCGTTAAGCGTCACGAGGGGACGAGAGGAGGAGCGCATGACAATTGACCGGCTCGTGTGCGCGAACTGCGCCGCACCTGTCAGCCAGGGCCGCTGCCCGGTGTGCCGGGCGAACCGGGAGCGCCTCCAGCAGGAAGGCCCCTTCGGAGGGCTGAATCCGATGGCGCTCATCGTGCTCATGGTGGTGCTGGTGGCCGCGCTGGCACTCGTGGCCCGGACCGCGTAGGCCGCGCCGCGTCCCGATCGCAGGCGGTTCACAGGCGAAGGGGAAGGGCCCGGACACCCACGGTGTCCGGGCCCTTCCCCTCTGTTGTGCCGGGTGCCGCCGCCGTCGGCTAGGCGGTCTGCTCCTGCTGCTTGCGCCAGCGGATGCCGGCCTCCAGGAAGCCGTCGATCTCGCCGTCGAGGACCGCCTGCGGGTTGCCTACCTCGAACTCCGTCCGCAGGTCCTTGACCATCTGGTACGGGTGCAGGACGTAGGAGCGCATCTGGTTGCCCCAGGAGCTGCCGCCGTCCTTGAGGGCGTCCATCCTGGCCTGCTCCTCCTGGCGGCGCCGCTCCAGCAGCTTGGCCTGGAGCACGTTCATCGCGCTGGCCTTGTTCTGGATCTGGGAGCGCTCGTTCTGGCAGGAGACCACGATGCCGGTCGGGATGTGGGTGATGCGCACGGCCGAGTCGGTCGTGTTGACGCCCTGGCCGCCGGGGCCGGAGGCGCGGTACACGTCGATGCGCAGCTCGGACTCGTCGATCTCGACGTGGTCGCTGGTCTCGACGACCGGCAGCACCTCGACGCCCGCGAAGGACGTCTGGCGGCGGCCCTGGTTGTCGAAGGGCGAGATGCGCACCAGGCGGTGGGTGCCCTGCTCGACGGAGAGGGTGCCGTAGGCGTACGGGGCCTTGACCACGAAGGTGGTCGACTTGATGCCGGCCTCTTCCGCGTAGGAGGTCTCGTAGATCTCCGTCGGGTAGCCGTGGCGCTCGGCCCAGCGCAGGTACATGCGCTGGAGGCGCTCGGCGAAGTCGGAGGCGTCGACGCCGCCGGCCTCGGCGCGGATGTTGACCAGGGCCTCGCGCTCGGCGTACTCGCCGGAGAGCAGGGTCCGGACCTCCATCTCGTCCAGCGCCTTGCGGACGGACGCCAGCTCGGCCTCGGCCTCGGCCAGGGTGTCCGCGTCCTCCATCTCCTGCGCGAGCTCGAAGAGCACCGCGAGGTCGTCGATGCGGCCGCGCAGCGTCTCGGTCTTGCGGACCTCGGCCTGGAGGTGCGAAAGCTTGCTCGTGATCTTCTGGGCGGCGTCCGGGTCGTCCCACAGGGACGGCGCGGCGGCCTGCTCCTCGAGCACGGCGATTTCTGCCCTCAGCTTGTCGAGGTCCAGGACGGCCTCGATCGACCCCATGGTCGAGGAGAGGGACTTCAGCTCTTCGGAAACATCGACGACTGCCACGGGTCCAGCGTAGCCGGTCCGCGGACGGCCATCTCCGGCCAGGCCTGGTGAACGTGTTCGGAGGAGGGTGGGTACGGGCGTACGCTCACCGTATGACCGTTCTACTCGTGAAGCGCCGCCATGTGGACCACATGCGTGTCACCACCACGAGCTGTCTGCCGCCGGACCTCGCACAAGCCTGATCAACCCCGATCCGACTTCGGTCCTGTACGCGGCCACGCCCGCCCGGCGCCATCCCTGCCGGCGGTCCGTTCCACGCTGCCCGCCGCCCCGCCATCTCTGGGGCACAGGACCCCGTGACATCCGAAACGGAGCCGTCATGCCGTCCGCGCACCCCTCCTCCAGCCCCTCTTCTTCGCTCGCCGTGATCGACCTCTCCCGGGCCGACGACCCCGCGGAGCGGGACGACTTCCTCAAGCAGCTGCACGCCGCCGCCCGCGACACGGGCTTCCTGTACCTGACCGGGCACGGGATCACGGAGGCCGAGACCGCCCGCATCCTGGAGCTGACCAGGGCCTTCTTCGCGCTCCCGGAGGCCGACCGGCTGGCCGTGAGCAACCTGAACTCCCCGCACTTCCGGGGCTACACCCGCATCGGGCACGAGCTGACCGGCGGGGCCTCCGACTGGCGGGACCAGCTGGACGTCGGCGCGGAGCGGCCCGCGCCGGAGGTCGGACCGGCCGACCCGGCGTACCTGTGGCTGGAGGGCCCGAACCAGTGGCCGCCGGCGCTGCCGGAGCTGCGGGAGGCGGTGCTGGGCTGGCAGGAGCGGCTGGCGGGGGTGGCGCACCGGCTGCTGCGGGAGCTGCTGACGGCGATCGGGGCGCCCGCGGACTTCTTCGACGCGGCCTTCGCGGACCGGCCGCACCTGCACACGAAGCTGATCCGCTACCCCGGATCCGCCCCGTCGGGCGCGGACCAGGGGGTCGGCGCGCACAAGGACTACGGCTTCCTGACGCTGCTGCTGCAGGACGGGGTGGGCGGGCTCCAGGTCGTCCGGGACGGCGGCTTCGTGGACATCCCGCCGATGCCGGGGGCGTTCGTGGTGAACCTGGGCGAGCTGCTGGAGATCGCCACGGAGGGGTACCTGGTGGCCACCGACCACCGGGTGGTCAGCCCGCCGGGGGCGGTGGAGCGGTTCTCGGTGCCGTTCTTCTACAACCCCCGGCTGGACGCGGTGATCGACACCGTGCCCGGGGAGTACCTGCGGTCCGCGCCCGGGGTCGCGCACGACGCGTCGAACCCGCTGCACGCGGAGTACGGCCGCAACGAGCTGAAGGGCTGGGTCCGGGCCCACCCGGCCGTGGCGCGGCGCTGGCACCCGTCGCTCATCACGGCGGCGTAGCCGAGCCCCGGACGGGGCCGGGGGCACCGTCGCGCGGAGCCGTCGCCCGGCCCCGCGCGACGGGCCCTGCGCCCGCCTAGCGCCGGGCCGGAGTGGTGTGGGAGGGGGCGGGAGGGCGGGGGGCCGGGTCCTCGCCGGAGGCGGCGAGCCAGCCGCCGACCCCGACGGCCGCGGCCAGCGCCACCGCGGAGGCCGAGAGGACCAGCCGCCGCTTGCGCACCGCCTCCGACCGGTGCCGGGCGGAGCCCGGCTTGTGCCCGCCGGCCGGCCGGGGCACGCGCGCGGTGCCCAGCGCCCCGCCCGCGAGCTCGTCCGGCGTCGGCACGCGCATGGAGGTGTGCGTGTCCCGGTTGGAGTCCGTCGCGGAACCGGGGACCAGGGGCACCACCCCCCGCCGGCGCACCGGATCCGCGGCGGCCGCCTCCTCGGCGGCGGCCGGGGCCTCCGGTTCCGGCTCCGCGTCGTCCGGCTCGTCCACGTCCAGCGGCGGCAGCCCGGCCAGCAGCGGCAGCAGCTCCCGCAGCCGTACGGACAGCTCCGAGGCCCGCAGCCGCGAGGCCGGCGCCTTGGCCAGGCACTGGACGATCAGCTGCCACAGCTCCTCGGGGATCCCCGGCAGCGGGACCACGGTCTCGGTGACGTGCCGGCGCAGCACCGCTCCCGGGTGTCCCCCGCCGAAGGGGGTGAACCCGGCCAGCAGCTCGTAGAGGACCGTGGCGAGGGCGTATATGTCGACGGCCGCCCGCGGGGGCAGGCCCTCCACTATCTCGGGGGCGAGGTAGTCCGGCGTCCCGATGATCCGCGTGGTCGTCGCCGGCGTGCGGGCCCCGGGCGGCGCGGGGGCCCGGCGGGGGTGGTCGATGAGCTTGGCCACGCCGAAGTCGGTGAGCAGCGCGGGGTGCGCGCCGCCGGGCCCGAGCGGGCCCTGCATGTCGAGCAGGACGTTCTCCGGCTTCACGTCCCGGTGGACGACGCCCGCGGCGTGCGCCGCGGCCAGGGCGTCGGCCACGTCCGCGACGACGGCCACGGCCGCCTCGGGGGCCAGCCGCCGCTCGCGGTCGAGGCGGGTGCGCAGGTCCGTGCCGCGGACGAGGTCCATGACGAGGGCCAGGTCGTTGCCGTCGACGACCATGTCCCGGACGGAGACGATGTGCGGGTGCTCCAGGCCGAGCAGCGCGCTGCGCTCCTGGACGAAGCGTCCGACCAGTTCCTGGTCGGAGGCGAGGTCCTCGCGCAGGAGCTTGACGGCGACGGGCCCGTCCGGCCCTTCTCCCAGCCACACCGTGCCCGCGCTGCCGCGCCCCAGGATCTGGTGCGCTGTGTACCGGCTGCCGATCTTCCGTGCCACGACTGCTCCCTCAGCGGCTGGCGTAACGCCTCAAAGTTACGCGGCCGAATGGGTGCCCGGCGCTCCGGATCGCGGTGACCTTCACTTCTGCGGGCGAAATCACGCCCTGGATGTCGACAAATCTACGAAGTCGGCGCCGTGGGGGGCGAAAAAGGCCCCGCACGGCGCCGGCCCGGAGGCTGCCGTGCCGTCAGGAACCGGCGCTGCCGCCGCCGTTCGCCTTGTCCCCGATCGAGGAGACGAAGTCCACGGCGTCGCTGCCCCAGCTCCACACCTGGTCCCACCAGCCCTTGCCGGTGCCGATCCACTCCTGGAGCGGGGTCAGTTCCCAGATCAGCCAGCCGCCCACGAAGAGCAGCAGGAGCAGGACGAAGCAGCCCTTGAGGCAGCCGAGGCCCGGGATGCGGACGGGGTTCGCGCTGCGGCGGCGGGGCTCGCGCGGCGGGCGGGGCTCGCGCGGGGGCTGCTGCTGCCGGGGCGGGTGCTGCGGCTGCTGCTGCACCGGCGGCTGCGGCTGCTGCCGGTACGGCGCCTGCTGCTGCGGGGGCGGCGGGGGCTGGTACGCCTGCGGCTGCTGGTACGGCTGGGGCTGCGGGGCGTACTGGGGCGGCTGCTGGTACTGCTGCTGCGGCGGCGGGGCCGGGCGGTACTGCGGCTGCTGGTGCTGCTGCGGCTGGTGCTGCGGGGGCGGCGGCACGGGCGGGGCCTGGCGCTGCGGGCGGCGGCGCAGGGGGTCCTCGGCCGGGTCGAGGTAGTGCATCTGCGTCTGCTCGTTGCGGTCCCGCGCGGCCCGCATCTGCGACTGCCACGGGTGCGGGGCGTCGGGCCGCTGCACCGGCGGCATGACGGAGGTCGGGTCGGGGGCGCCCTGGGCGCCGCCGCCGGGCCCGCCGGTGACGGGCGGCAGCACGGTGGTGGCGTCCGCCCCGTCGACCGGCGGCAGGACGCTGGTCATGGCGTTCGGGTCGTAGTCCCCCGCCGCCACGGGCGTCGCCTGCGTCGGCGCGGTGCTCCCGGGCAGCTGCGGGGCGGCGGCCGGGACCGGCGCGGGCGAGGGGTCGGGCGCGAGCAGCGCGCCCACCCCGAGCGCGGCCTCGACCTCGTCGGGCGAGGAGTGCACGCGGATGCCGGCGGCGACCACGCGCAGGCCGCGGGCCAGGCTCTCGGCGCTCGGGCGCTCGTCGGGCTCCTTGCGCAGGCAGCGCTCGACGACGATCCACAGCGCCTCCGGCACGGACGAGGGCCGCTGCGGGTCCTCGCTGAGGTGGCGGTGGAGCACTTCGAGCGCGGTGCCGCCCGCGAAGGGCGGGCGTCCGGTGAGGAGCTCGTACAGGAGGATGCCGGCGCCGTAGATGTCGACGGCGGAGGTCTGCGGGCGGCCCTCGGCCGACTCGGGGGCGACGTAGGCGGGGGTGCCGACGAACTCGTGGGTGCGGGTGAGGCCCGGGGAGTCGGCGAGGCGGGCGATGCCGAAGTCGGTGAGCATCGGCTTCATCTGCCCGTTGCTCTCGTCGAGCAGGACGTTGGCCGGCTTCAGGTCGCGGTGGACGACGCCGTCGGCGTGGCTGGCGGCGAGCGCGTCCGCGATCTGCGCGGTCAGCAGGGCCGCGGCGACCGGGCTGAAGGGGCCGTTCTGCCGGATGTACTTGTGCAGGTCCGGGCCGTCGATCAGGTCCATGACGAGGGCGAGGAGGTCGCCCTCGACGACGAGGTCGCGGGTGCGGACGATGTTGGGGTGCGTCAGGCGCAGCAGGACGGAGCGTTCGCGCAGGAAGCGCATGACGATGTCCGCGTCCTGGGCCAGCTCCTCCTTGAGGACCTTGATGGCCACGGTCTCGCCGGGCTGGCCGGCGACGGCCGCCTCCGCGCCGGCGGCCTCCCTCTGGCGGGCACGCCAGACGGTGCCCGTGGCGCCGCGTCCGAGCGGCTCCTCGAGCAGGTACTTGCTGCCGACTGGCCGCACGTCTCGCGCTCCCCTGCTGTCGTTTTCCGGCTGATTCCGCCGAGTGGGTTTCCCGATGGGTTCCGGATGGGTTCCGGCCCAACTCTAGGGGGTGTCTCCGTGGAGGACGCGGGTCACGGGAGGTTGGTTGCCGCACATTTGTGCGAAGGGTGAGTTTTGCGGCGTATGCCTGAGGGCCTTTTCCCCGGAATCACCTCGGCATTCGCTCGATCGGGTGGCCGAATCCTTGCGGTGATCGGAGGCGCCCGCCATCGATCAAGATCATTTGTTGCCGGGCGCCGGGCGTGTTGCGGGTGACAGGTGCGAGGATGCACCCGTACGGAACGGCCGGGACGGGAGCCCCGCCTTCCGGCTGACCTGAACGGACGAAACGTCCGTGCCGGGCGGGGGGTTGACCGGGCAGACATGTCCCGCCGCACCCCGCCGGGCGCCCCGCACCGCGCACTGCGCTCCGCGCAGAAGGGACCGCTGACGGCGATGCAGATCCGGCTGACCGTCCTCGGGTCGCGCGGCGGCCACCAGGCCGCCGCCGCGCCCGCCGGCTGTGACGTGCTCGTCACCGCACCCGCCGGGACCGCGCTGGCCGCGGTGGCCTCCGGGCTCGCGGCGACCTTCGGCGGCCCCGACACGGGCGGGACCGTCGTGCTGTACGCCGGGTCGCGCCGCCTCGACCTCCAGCGCACCGTACTGGGCGAGCCGCCGCTGGTGGACGGGGCCGTACTGACGCTGCACGTCCCGGCACCGGACGCCGACGCGCTGGGGGACGACGGGCTCGGCGCCCCGCAGCTGCACGTGGTGGCCGGCCCCGACGCGGGCGGCGTGCACCTGCTGCACCCCGGGTCGGTGCGGATCGGGCGCTCGGCCGACGCGGACGTGCCGCTGGACGACCCGGACGTGTCGCGGCTGCACTGCACGGTGACCGTGATGCCGGACGGACGCGTGGCGGTGGCCGACCTCGGCTCGACGAACGGCACGACGCTGGACGGCGCGGAGGTGGGCGTCCGGGCGGTCGCGCTGGCACCGGGAGCGCTGCTGCGGATCGGCGAGTCCACGCTGCGGCTGGCCTCGGGCGGCGGCGACCGCCTCCCGGTGGCCCCGGACCTGGAGGGCCACCTCGCCCTGACGACCGCCCCGGCCGGTACGGGCGGCGCCACGAGCCCCCCGGGCGGCGGCACGGGCGCCGGCGCCTCCGGCGGTACGGGCCGGTTCACCCAGGCCGCCCCGGGCGGCGGCACGGGCACCTCGGGCGGCGCCCCGGCCGGTACGGGCCGGGGCTCCGGCGCGCCCGGCACCGCTCCGGGCACCGGGCAGGCCTCCGCCGGCGGCACGGGCCCGGGCGCCGCCGCCCCCGGCCCGCGGGCGGCCCTCCACCACCCCGCCCCACCCGCCGGCCTGCCCTTCCGCGGCGACGGAGCCGCTGCCGCACCCACCGCGTACCCCGGCCTCCCCGGGGGTACCGCCGGGGAGGCCGGCGGGCCGCAGCCGGAGGAGGCCCCGCGGCGCAGGCTCGGGGGCATCGGAGCCTGGGCCCGCAAGTGGGTGCGGGGCGAGGAGGAGGCCGTCGTCGAGGCCGTGGAGGCGGCGGAGCCCGCTCCGGCCGCCCCCGACGCCGACGACCCCGCCGCCCTGCTGCTCGCCGCGCTCGGGCCCACCGGACGGCTGTGGTCGCGCGGGCCCGGGCACCCCGCGTTCCTGGAGGTGGGGCTGGGGGCCGGCAGCCGGGTGGCGCTGCGCGGGAGCGGCGCGCTCGGGGTCGCGGGCCCGCGGGCCCGGCTGATGGGCGTCGCGCGGTCCGTCGTGGCGCAGCTCGCCGGGCTGCACGCGCCCGCGCAGCTGGAGATCGTGCTGCTGGCCGCCGACCGCGCCCGGCCCCTCCAGGAGCGCCGCCGCGACTGGGCCTGGCTCGGCTGGCTGCCCCACGTACGCCCCGCGCACGGCCAGGACTGCCGGCTGCTCCTGGCGTACGACCGCGACCAGGCGGCCGCCCGCACCGCCGAGCTGACCCGGCGGCTGGACGACGGTCCGCTGGGCACGGGCTGGGCGAACGCGGAGCCGTCGGCCGTGCACCGCGCGGCCGGTGCGTACGAGGGCCCCCGCACCCTGGTGGTCCTCGACGGCGACCCCGGCACCGCCGCCCTGCGCGACCTCACCGGCCGGCTGGCCTCGCACGGCGCCGCCGCCGGCATCCACGTCCTCGCGCTCGCCGAGGCCCCGGCCGCCACCCCCGCCTCCCCGGTGGGGCAGACGTACGACACCGCCTGCGCGGGCACCCCCGCCTTCCGGGACTGCACCACGGTCGCCCTGCTCAGCGGGGACGTCGCGACCGCCGTGCGGACCTTCGCGGTCAGCGGCGGCAGGCCCGTCCCGCCGGGCGCCACCGCCGTCGCCGACGGGGTCTCCGCCGCCTGGGCGGAGCGGTTCGCCCGCGCCCTGGCCCCGCTGCGCGCCGACGCCCCGCGGGCGGACGGCCACGGCGGCCACCGCACGGCCGCCAGCCTGCCCGCCGCCGCCCGGCTCCTGGACGAGCTCGGGCTGGCGCGCGCCACCCCGGCCTCCCTCATGGCCCGCTGGGCCGCCGCCGCCGACCAGGGCCGGGCCGTGGGCGGGCTGGCCGACGTCGTCCTGGGGGCCGGCCGGCGCGGGCCGGTCGGCGCCGAGCTGGTCCACGACGGCCCGCACCTGTTCGTCGAGGGCCCCGCCGGCAGCGGCCGTACGGAGCTGCTGCGCTCCCTCGCCGCCTCCCTGGCGGCCGGGTCCCGCCCGGACCACCTGGGCCTGCTCCTCCTCGACGGCGCTGGCGGCGAACGCGGGGACGGCCTCCTGCCCTGTACGGAGCTGCCGCACGTGTCGGCCCACCTCGTGGCCTCCGACCCGCTGCGGATGCGGGAGTTCGCGCAGGCCCTGGCCACCGAGCTCAAGCGCCGCCACGAGCTGCTGGACGGCGTGCCGTTCGCCGACTGGCACGGCCGGCGCAGCCTGTCCGACGGGATGGTCTCGCCCCGGGACCCGGGTCCGGGCGAGCACCGCGGCGACCTCGATCCGCAGCGCACCGGCACCCTGCGGCTGCGGGCCTCGGGCCCGCGCACCGATCCGGCGGCCGGCCCGAGCCCGCTGCCCCGGCTGGTGCTGCTGGTGGACGACTTCGACGCGCTGGTCGCGCCGGCGCTGGGCAGCCCCGGGCGGCCCGCCGCGGGTTCACTCGTACGGATCCTGGAGGGGGTGGCCCGTGAGGGCGCCCGCCTCGGGGTGCACCTGATCGCCGCCACCGCCCGCCCGGACCGCACCGCGGAGAGCGAGCCGGCCCGGCGGGCGGCGCTGCGGGTCGAGCTGGAGGGTCCGGACCGGCCGGGCCCCGGCCGGGGCCGGCTGCTGTACGCCGACGGGCGGGCGGTTCCGTTCCAGGCGGGCCGGGTCACCGGGCGGATCCCACGCACCGCGACCCTGAGGCCGACCGTGGTCCCGGTGGAGTGGGAGCGGATGGGCGACCCGCCGGCCCGTCGGCCGGTGCGCGAGCTGGGCAACGGGCCGACCGACCTCGCCCTCCTGGCCAGCGCCCTCGACCGGGCCTCGCACCTGGTCTCGGCCATACCGGTGCTGTTCCCGGCGGCCCCCTGACGCCGCGCCACTCCCCGCGACGCGGTATTGCGGGGGTGCGCGGCGCGGCGTAGACCTGGTGGCACGGAGCACACCACGGCCACACGGCATCGGGGGCGGCACCATGCGCGGACAGCACGGACGGTACGGATCGAGCCAGGCGAGAAGCCTGGCGGGGAACCGGACGAGGGGCCCGGCACGGACGCGGGTGCGGGCCTGGGCGGCCCTCGCCGCCGCGGGCGCCCTCGCCCTCACGGCGTGCGGGGGCGGCGGTGGCGGCGGCAGCGCCGGCAGCACCCCGTCGACGGGCGGGGAGCAGGCCCACACCGTCGTATTACCGAAGCTCCCGGGCGAGAAGCTGGAGGTCTCGGCGGTCTGGACGGGGCCCGAGCAGGCCAACTTCGCCAAGGTGCTCAAGGAGTTCGAGAAGCGGACGGGCGCGACCGTCACCTTCGTCCCGGCCCAGGACCCCATCGTCACCTTCCTCGGTACCAAGATCGCGGGCGGTCAGCCGCCGGACGTGGCACTGCTCCCGCAGGTCGGGGCGCTGGTCGCGGCGGTGCGGAACAAGTGGGCGCAGCCGGTGGGCCCGGAGGCGCGGGCGCAGCTCGACGCCAACTACTCGCCGGGCTGGCGGCAGCTGGGGGCGGTCGACGGCACCCAGTACGGCGTCTACTACAAGGCGGCGAACAAGTCGCTGGTCTGGTACAACGCGAAGGCCTTCGAGGCGGCGGGCGTCAAGCCGCCGAAGACGTGGAAGGAGCTGCTGGCGGCGGCCGACACCCTCTCGGCCTCGGGCACGGCACCGGTCTCGGTGGCGGGGGCGGACGGCTGGACGCTGACGGACTGGTTCGAGAACGTCTACCTCTCGCAGGCGGGCCCGCAGAAGTACGACCAGCTGGCGAAGCACCAGATCAAGTGGACGGACGACAGCGTCAAGCAGGCGCTGACCACCCTCGGTGAGCTGTTCGGCCGCAAGGACTTCCTGGCGGGCGGCACGGCCGGGGCGCTGGCGACGGAGTTCCCGAAGTCGGTGACGCAGGTGTTCACCGGGGGCGGCCGGCCGGCGGCGGCGATGGTCTTCGAGGGCGACTTCGTGGCGGTGAACATCGGCCAGACGGAGGCGAAGGTCGGCGAGGACGCCCTGGTCTTCCCGTTCCCGGCGGTCGGGGCGAAGGCCCCGGTGGTCTCGGGCGGTGACGTGGCAGTGGCGCTGAAGCCGTCGAAGGGGGCGCAGGCCCTGCTGACGTTCCTGGCGTCGGCGGACGCGGCGCGGATCCAGGCCGGGGAGGGCGGTTTCGTCTCGCCGAACAAGGCGGTGGACTTCGCGGCGTACCCGAACGACATCCAGCGGGGCATCGCGAAGGCGCTGATCGCGGCGGGCGACGACTTCCGCTTCGACATGTCGGACCAGGCACCGGCCGCGTTCGGCGGGACGCCGGGCGCGGGTGAGTGGAAGGCGCTCCAGGACTTCCTGGCGAACCCGTCGGACGTGGCGGGCACCCAGGCGAGGCTGGAGGCGGACGCGGCCAAGGCGTACGGGAACTAGCGGTGGCCCGGACGAGACGGGCGGCCCCGGCACGGGCGGCCCGGTCCGCCGCGCCGGGCCGCCGGGCGGCCGTGCGGCGGCGGCTGGTCGCGGCGGCGTTCCTGCTGCCGGCGCTGGTCCTGCTGGGCGCGCTGGTGGTGCAGCCCATCGGGTTCTCGCTCTACCGCAGCCTCTTCGACCGTTCCGGGGACGCCTTCGTCGGCGCCGCCAACTACGAGGCGATCGTGCGCGATCCGGCGATCCGCACCGCCCTGCGCAACACGGCGGTGTGGGTGGCGGTGGCCCCGGCCCTGGCCACCGCCCTCGGCCTGGTCTTCGCGGTGCTGACCGAGCGGGTCCGCTGGGGGACGGCGTTCAAGCTGCTGGTGTTCATGCCGATGGCCATCTCGATGCTGGCGGCGGGGATCATCTTCCGGCTGGTGTACGACCACGACCCGCACCGGGGCGTGGCCAACGCCGTGGCGGTCGGGGTGCACGACACCTTCGCCCCGTCCTCGGCGTTCCCGAAGGCCCGGCCGGGCCGGGACTCGCCGCTGGAGCCCGCCGCGGGCGGTGCGTTCGTGACGCGCGAGCCGGTCCGGGCGGGCGTGCCGGCGCTGCTGCCGCTGGTCGGGGTGGCTCCGGAGGCCCTGCCCGAGGGGGCCCGTGCGGCGCGCGCCGCGCAGGCGGTGCCGGGGAAGGTGACGGGCACGGTCTGGCAGGACTTCACCCGGGGCGGGGGCGGCGCGGTGAACGCGGTCGACCCGACGGAGACGGGCCTGCCGGGGATGCGGATCGAGGCGGTGCGCGGCGGCCGGGTGGTGGCGGCGGCCACGGCCCGGGCGGACGGCACGTTCACCCTGCCCGGCTCCGCCGACGGCGCCCTGCTGCGGCTGCCGGCGTCGAACTTCCGGGCGGCGTACGCGGGCGTGGAGTGGCTGGGCCCGGTCCTGGTGACCCCGGCGGTGATCGGCGCGTACGTGTGGATGTGGGCGGGGTTCGCGATGGTGCTGATCGGGGCCGGGCTGGCGGCGGTGCCGCGGGAGCTGCTGGAGGCGGCCCGGGTGGACGGGGCGGGCGAGTGGCAGGTGTTCCGGCGGATCACCGTGCCGCTGCTGTCACCGGTGCTGGTGGTGGTCCTGGTGACCCTCGTCATCAACGTCATGAAGATCTTCGACCTGGTCTTCGTGATCGCGCCGGGGGCGGTGCAGGACGACGCGAACGTGCTCGCGCTCCAGCTGTACCGGACCTCCTTCGGCACGGACGCCGACCAGGGGCTGGGCAGCGCCATCGCGGTCCTGCTGCTGGTGCTGGTGGTGCCGGTGATGCTGCTGAATATCCGCCGTATACGGAAGGGGGCCTCGCGGTGAGCGTCGTCCGGCGTCTGGCGGGGAGCGTGCTGCTGCGCGTCTTCCTCGTGCTGGCCGCGCTGTTCTGGCTGGTGCCCACGCTCGGCCTGCTGGTCTCCTCCTTCCTGTCCCCGGGCGACCTGAACCGGGGCGGCTGGTGGCAGGCGCTGACCGCGCCCTCACGGCTGACCGCGTCCAACTACGCGCACCTGCTGGCGAACGACACGATCACCGGCTCCCTGCTGAGCACGGTCGCGATCGCGGTGCCGGCGACCCTGCTGGTGCTGACCCTGGGCGCGCTCGCCGGATACGCCTTCGCCTGCCTGGAGTTCCCCGGCCGGGACTGGCTGTTCCTGGTCGTGGTGGGGCTGCTGGTGGTCCCCGTGCAGGTGGCGCTGATCCCCGTCTCCGAACTCTTCGGCGCGATCGGGCTGTTCGAGACGACCGCCGGGGTGGTGCTGTTCCACACGGCGTTCGGGCTGCCCTTCGCGGTGTTCCTGCTGCGGAACTTCTTCGCGGAGATCCCGCGCGAGCTGCTGGAGGCGGCGCGGCTGGACGGGGCCGGTGAACTGCGGCTGTTCCGGCAGGTGGTGCTGCCGCTGGGCGGTCCGGCGATCGCCTCGCTCGGCATCTTCCAGTTCCTGTGGGTGTGGAACGACATGCTGGTGGCGCTGGTCTTCGCCGACTCGGCGCACCCGCCGGTGACGGTGGCGCTCCAGCAGCAGGTGCGGCAGTTCGGGAACAACATCGACGTGCTGGCGCCCGGCGCCTTCCTGTCGATGGTCGTGCCGCTCGCCGTGTTCTTCGCCTTCCAGCGGCAGTTCGTCACGGGGGTGATGGCCGGAGCGGTCAAATGACCCGGAGCACCCTCGCGATCATGCCGTTGACGTGCCGCGTTGACGGCGGGTAACCCGAATGCCGCAGGGGGCGTAACCCGATCGCCGCGGGGGCGTTCCCGGGAGGCACCTCCAGCGGTGGCTGGGGGAGGAACATGCCCGCGCCGACCCCTGGATGTGCCGTGCCCCGGTTCAGCGTCATCGTGCCCGCGTACAAGGTCCAGGCGTACCTCCACGAGAGTCTGGACTCGGTCCTGTCCCAGTCCTGCCCGGACGTGGAACTGATCGCGGTCGACGACGCCTCCCCGGACGCCTGCGGTTCGATCATCGACGAGTACGCGGCCCGCGACCCCCGGGTCACCGCCGTGCACCTGGCGCACAACCTCGGCCTGGGCCCGGCCCGCAACGCGGGCCTGGCCCGGGCCACCGGCGACTACCTGCTCTTCCTCGACGGCGACGACACCCTCGCCCCGGGCGCCCTCCGGGCCATCACCGACCGGCTGAAGGCCACCGGCTCCCCCGACGTCCTCGTCTACGACTACGCCCGCGCCTTCTGGACCGGCGAGGTGGTCCGCAACCGCCTCGCCGACCGGCTGTCCGAGGAGGGCCCGGCCAGCTTCCGGCTCGCCGACCGGCCGGCCCTGCTGGGCATGCTGATGGTGGTGTGGAACAAGGCGTACCGGCGCGAGTACGTGGAGCGCGAGGGCCTGGAGTTCCCACCCGGCTTCTACGAGGACACCCCCTGGACCTACCCGGCGCTGCTGGCCGCCGAGTCCGTGGCCGTCCTCGACCGGGTCTGCGTGCACTACCGCCAGCGGCGCACCGGGTCGATCCTGACCACCACCAGCCGCCGCCACCTCGACGTCCTCGACCAGTACGACCGGGTCTTCGGCTGGCTCGCCCAGCGCCCCGAGCTGGAGCGCTGGCGCCCGGCGGTGCACCGGCGGATGGCCGAGCACTTCTGCGCCCTGTACGCCGACCCCCGGCGCCTGCCGCGCTCGGGCCGCGCCGAGTTCTTCGCCCGCGCCTGCGCCCTGCTGCGCCGCCACCGCCCCCCGGGCGGCACGGGCGTCCTGCCGCCGGCAGCCGGCCGCACCGACCGGCTGCGGCACACCCTGATGCGCCTCGGCGCCCGCCGCACCTACGGTCTCGCCTCGGCGGCCCGCGCGGCGGGCCTGGCCGCGGCCCGGGCGGGCTCGGCGCTGTGGCGGGGGCTGCGCGAGAGCGCCCTGCGCGCGCACTACCGGATCCAGCGGCTGCTGCCCCTGCGGCCCGAGCTCGCGGTGTTCTCCGCGTACTGGCACGGCGGCTACGCCTGCAACCCGGCGGCCGTCGAGGCCAAGCTGCGCGAGCTCGCCCCGCGGATGCGCACGGCGTGGATCTGCGACCCGCGGCACGCGGCGACCCTGCCCCCGGAGACGACGCCGCTGCGGCCGGGCTCGGCCGCGTACTGGACGGCCCTGGCCCGGGCCACGTACCTGACCACCAACGTCAACTTCGACCGGGCCCTGGTCAAGCGGCCGGGCCAGGTCCTGCTCCAGACCCAGCACGGCACCCCGCTCAAGCGGGTCGGCCTCGACCTCCAGGACCGCCCGGCCGCCGCCCCCACCACGGACTTCGAGGGCCTGCTGCGCGGCGCCGACCAGTGGGACTTCCTGCTCTCCTCGAACCGGCACTCCACCCTGGTCTGGGAGAAGGCCGTCCCCGCCTCCTACACCACCCTGGAGTACGGCTACCCGCGCAACGACCCCTTCCACCGGGCCACCCGGGCCGAGGTCCTCGCCCTGCGCGAGCGCCTCGGCATCGCGCCGGGCAGCACCGCGATCCTGTACGCGCCCACCCACCGCGACTACCGGCGCAGCCGCCCCGAGCACCTGGACTTCGAGCGGGTCCTGCGGGACCTGGGCCCGCGCTTCACGGTCCTCACCCGCACCCACCTCACGTACGCGGGCACCGGGCCCGCCCGCGACCCGCACCCGAGGCTGCTGGACGTCTCCTCCCACCCGTCGGTCGAGGAGCTCTGCCTGGCCTCGGACGCGCTGGTCACCGACTACTCCTCCCTGATGTTCGACTACGCGTGCCTGGACCGGCCGATCGTGATCCACGCGGACGACTGGGAGGCGTACGAGGCCGCCCGCGGCACCTACTTCGACCTGCGGTCCTGCCCGCCGGGGGCGGTCGCCCGGACCGAGGACGAGCTCGTCGACATCTTCGCCACCGGCCACTGGCGGGGCTCCCGCTCGGCCCAGCTGCGCGCCGCGTTCCGCGCGCGGTTCTGCTCGTACGACGACGGGTACGCGGCCGAACGCGTGGTGCGCCGGGTCTTCCTGGGGCAGCAGACCCCGCTGCCGGCCGTCACCCCGCTGGAGGACCGCCGTCCCGCGCCGCCCGCGCCCCCGGCGGCGGCCGAGGCCCGCACGCCGCTGACGGCGGGCCTGTGGCCGTAGGGGCGCCGGTCAGCGCAGGGTGAGCGGGATCTCGGACAGGACGTGGGTCAGCTTCTCGGGGTTGCGGACGTAGTAGAGGCCGGTGATGCGGGCGCCTTCGATCCGCATCGCCATGACCCCGTCGAGCTCGCCGTCGAGGTGGACGACGAGCGCGGGGCTGCCGTTGACCAGGGTGGGGGCGAAGGCGAGCGGGAGGGTGTTCTTGCCGAGGCCGCCGAGCAGGAAGCGCGTCACCTTGTCGGCGCCGCCGATCGGCCGCAGCGCGGCCTGCTTGAGGCCGCCGCCGTCGCCCACCAGGACGACGTCCGGG
The DNA here is from genome assembly GCF_040701585.1 of Streptomyces sp. NPDC093801. Lineage (NCBI taxonomy): Bacteria > Bacillati > Actinomycetota > Actinomycetes > Kitasatosporales > Streptomycetaceae > Streptomyces > Streptomyces sp. NPDC093801. Next base: position 188,169 of record NZ_JBFBDP010000013.1, read on the forward strand.
GCGAGCACGTCGAGGAGAGCCTGCGGGTCGCCGGTCTCGACGGCCCGCAGGAAGGACCGCACCGCCGCGGAGGCCGCGCCCGGGGAGACCGCCCGGCGCGGTCGGCGGGCGTCGACGTGCCGGCGGGCGCGGTGCGCGATCTGGCGCACGGCGACGGGGGTCTTGTCCACGGCGGCGGCGATCTCCTCGTAGCCGAAGTCGAAGGCCTCGCGCAGCACGAAGACGGCGCGCTCGGTCGGCGAGAGGGTCTCCAGGACGAGCATCATCGCCATCGACACGCTCTCGGCGAGCTCGACGTCCTCGGCGACGTCGGGTGCGGTGAGCAGCGGCTCGGGCAGCCACTGGCCGACGTAGGCCTCCTTGCGGCGCTGGAGGCTGCGCAGCCGGTTGAGGGCCTGGCGGGTGGCGATGCGGACCAGGTAGGCGCGCCGGTCGCGGACCTGTGCCAGGTCGACGCCGACCCAGCGCAGCCAGGTCTCCTGGAGGACGTCCTCGGCGTCGGCGGCCGATCCGAGCATCTCGTAGGCGACGGTGAAGAGCAGGTTGCGGTGGGCGACGAACGCGTCGGTCGCCGGGTCGGCGGGTTCGGTGGTCATGTCTCGGTGCCTCTCCTCGGCTGCCGGGCACGGGCCGGCGGCGGTCTTCGGACGTACGCCCACTGCAAGATCATCCCGTTGGGAGCCGGGCCCGCGGCGGCCGGGGCGGCCGCCGCGGGTGCCGGTCACGCGGTCCGCTCGGCGGTCGTCGGCGCCCCGGCGCCGCGGGCGTCCAGCAGCTCGCGGCGGGTGGCTCCCGGGACGCGGTGCAGCTTGTACCCGCCGGGCTCGCGGGCCTCTCCGGCCAGGTGCTTGAGTACGCCCCGGCAGACGAGTTCCTTGAGCCGGGCGCCGGGGCGGCCGGCGACGTGGAACGGGACGGCGGTGTCCGACCGCTTCGCGAACTGGAAGATGCCCGCGCGCCGGCCCAGGCTGATGCACTGGCCGGCGAAGGCCTGGCTCATGGGCTCGGGCCGTTCGCCGGCGATCCGGCTGAGGACGGTGTCGGCGGCCCGGGCACCCAGGGGGATCGCGGCCTGGCAGCTCATCCGCGGCGGCAGGTCCGAGGGGGCCGCCGAGTCCCCGGCGGCGACGATGCGGGCGTCGTCCACGCTGGTCAGCGTCTCGTCGGTGAGCAGGCGGCCGAGGGCGTCGGTGCTCAGCCCGCTGCGGGCGGCCAGGTCGGGGACGGCGAAGCCGGTGGTCCAGACGGTCACCCCGCTGGGCAGGGTCCGGCCGTCGGCGAGGCGGACCGCGGCGGCGGTCACCGCCGTCACCCTGCTGCCGGGGCCGTCGAGGACGGTCACGCCGAGCGCCGCGAGCCGCCGGGCCACCGAGCGGCGGCCCCGGGCGTGGAGGTAGGGGCCGAGGACCCCGCCGCAGACCAGGGTCACGGCGCGGCCCTCCTCGGCGAGTTCGGCGGCGGTCTCGATGCCGGTCGGGCCGGCGCCGACCACCGTCACCGGGGCCTGCGCGGGCGCGGCCTCCAGGACCGGGCGCAGCCGCCGCGCCTCCTCCAGCGTGGCGAGGGGGAAGGCGTGCTCGGCCGCCCCGGGCACGCGCGGGTCGGCGCTGCCGCTGCCCACGGCGTAGACGAGGTGGTCGTAGCCCCGCGCGCCGCCGCCCGCCAGCTCCACGCGGCGTGCGGCGGCGTCGATCCGCTCCACGGTGTCGACCACCAGCCCGACGCCGTCGGCCAGGACCTCCCGGTAGTCGACGACCGCCGGGTCGGTGCCGCCGACCAGCTGGTGCAGGCGGACGCGGTGGACGAAGTCCGGGCGCGGGTTGACCAGCGTCACGGTGACGTCGTCGCGCCGCGTGAGGCGGTTGGCCGCCATGACGCCCGCGTAGCCTCCGCCGACGACGAGGACTTCGGTGTGCTTCCCGCTCATGGTGTCTCCTCCGGCTCCAGGGGTTCGACCACAGGACACCGGGGGCCCGCCCACCGTGACACCGTGTGGGCCGGATCACACCGGGCGGGGGGTCAGCCGGCCTTCAGCCCGGCGACCACGGAGCGGGCGAGCCCGTCCAGGTAGGCGGCCGGGACGGCGTCGCCCACCACCACCTGCCGCCAGTACAGCGGGCCGATCGCCAGGTCCAGGGCCCGCTCCGGGGAGGCCGACTCCTCCAGCTCGCCGCGCGCGACGGCCTCCGCGACGATCCCCTCGGCGAGGCGGCGCTGGCCGTCGAGCAGGGCTCCGCGCACCGCGTCGGCGATCTCCGGGTTCCGCGCGGCCTCCACCAGCAGGTCGGGGATCACGGCCGAGGCCACCGGGTGCCGCAGCACGTGCGTCATGACCTCCAGCAGCGCCCGTACGTCCCCGTAGAGGGAGCCGGTGGCCGGGACGGGCAGGCCGTCGGTGGCGAAGGCGCCGATCAGGTCGAGGACCAGGTGCAGCTTGGACTTCCAGCGCCGGTACACCGCCGTCTTGCCGACTCCGGCCCGCCGGGCGATGCCCTCGATGGACATCCGGGCGAAGCCGACCTCGGCCAGCTCGGCGAGCACCGCCCCGCGGATCGCCTCCGTGACGTCCTCGCGCAGGACGGCCGCCCCTGCGGGGGCGCGGCGGGCCGGGGCGGGGGCGGGCACGGGGGCGGCGGTGGGGGCGGCGGGCTCGTTGGTCATGGACAGAGCATAGCCGCGGACGCCGCCACCGACCCGTCACGACGATACGGTTGCGTTCCGACCTTGAGCGGCCTAACCTCGCCGTAGCGACGATACGGACCCGTCCCGTCGCCCGGCCCCCTCCTCCGGACCCCTCCGGGCCCGGCCGGCGGCGCCCCGACCCCCGTCGAAAGCGAAGCCCGTGACCCGAGCGACCACCGCGCCACCCGCCGCGGCCCCCGCCACCCCCGCGGAACTGGCGGCGGCCCACGGCCTGACCCTCAGCGGCGCCCGCCCCTCCCTGCCCCGCTACGTCGCGCAGCTCTGGGACCGCCGCCACTTCGTGATCGCGTACGCCACCGCGCGCATGCACGCCACGTACAGCACGGCCAAGCTCGGCCAGGTCTGGCACCTGATGACCCCGCTGCTGAACGCGGCCGTCTACTACTTCATCTTCGGCATCGTGATGCACGCCAGCCACGGCGTGCCCGACTACGTGCCGTTCCTGATCACCGGCGTCTTCGTCTGGGACTTCATCGGCAGCTCGATCAACGCCGGCACCCGCGCCGTCCACAGCAACCTCGGCCTGGTCCGGGCCCTGCACTTCCCCCGCGCCAGCCTGCCCCTGTCCACGGTGGTCCAGCTCTTCCAGCAGTTGCTGGTCACCATGGGCGCCCTGGTCGTCCTGCTGCTGGCCTTCGGACAGACGCCCTCCCCGGCCTGGCTGCTCGCCGCCCCGGCCCTCTTCCTGATGGCCGTCTTCTGCGCGGGCTGCGCGATGGTCATGGCCCGCATCGGCAGCAAGAACCCGGACGTCAGCCAGCTGATGCCGTTCGTCCTGCGGACCTGGATGTACTCCTCGGGCGTGATGTGGTCCATCGACGCCATGCTCCGGTCGGACCACCTGCCGCACTGGGTCACGATCATGCTCAAGCTCAACCCCGCGGCCGTCTACATCGACCTGATGCGCTTCGCCCTGATCGACAGCTTCAAGGCCTCGCAGCTGCCCCACCACGTCTGGCCGATCGCCATCGGCTGGGCCCTGCTCGCCGGCATCGGCGGGTTCGTCTACTTCTGGAAGGCAGAGGAGGAGTACGGCCGTGGCTGACACCCTGACCCGCACCGGCGACGACACCGGCGCCGCCACCGACACCCGTGTCCCGACCGTCATCGCCGACGAGGTGCACGTCGTCTACAAGGTGAACTCCGGCGGCCGCAAGGGCGGGGCCACCGCCGCGCTCAGCCGCATCTTCTCCCGCAAGCCCGCCCCCGGCGTCCGCGAGGTGCACGCCGTCCGCGGCGTCAGCTTCACCGCCTACAAGGGCGAGGCCATCGGCCTCATCGGCACCAACGGCTCCGGCAAGTCCACCCTCCTCAAGGCCATCGCCGGCCTCCAGCCCGTGGCCCGCGGCGCCGTCTACTCGCACGGCCAGCCCTCCCTCCTCGGGGTGAACGCCGCCCTGATGAACGACCTCACCGGCGAGCGGAACGTGGTCCTCGGCGGACTGGCGATGGGCATGACCAAGCAGCAGATCCGCGAGCGCTACCAGGACATCGTCGACTTCTCCGGCATCAACGAGAAGGGCGACTTCATCTCCCTGCCCATGCGGACCTACTCCTCCGGCATGGGCGCCCGGCTGCGCTTCTCCATCGCCGCCGCCAAGGACCACGACGTCCTGATGATCGACGAGGCCCTCGCCACCGGCGACGCCGCCTTCCAGCGCCGCAGCCAGGCCCGCATCGAGGAACTCCGCGCCCACGCCGGCACCGTCTTCCTGGTCAGCCACTCCATCGGCACCGTCCGCGACACCTGCGACCGGGCGATCTGGCTGGAGTCCGGCGTCATCCGCATGGACGGCCCCTCCCAGGAGGTCTGCGACGCCTACGAGGCGTTCACCCGCGGCTGAGGCCGCCCGCGAGGCCGAACGGGCCGGGCCCGGAACCCCGAAGGGTTCCGGGCCCGGCCCGTTCGCTTCCGCCGGCGCGACTAGCCGTGCACCCGCAGCAGCGACCGCATCGTGCGCATCGCCACCGACAGGTTCGCCAGGTCGAAGTCGTCCGAGCCCCGGATCTCGTCCAGGGTCGTCCGCGCCCGGCCGATCAGCGCCGCGTTCTTCTCCTCCCACGCCTTGAAGCGCTCCTCGGGAGTCGAGTTCCCGTTGCCCACCGACAGCACGTCCGCGGTCAGCGCCGCGTGCGCCGCGAACAGGTCCTCGCGGATCGACGCACGGGCCATCGACTGCCAGCGGTCCGACCGCGGCAGCTCGATGATCCGGTCCATCAGCTGCGTGATGTCCAGCCGGTCGGCGAGGTCGTAGTACACCTCGGCGACGGCCAGCGGGTCCACGCCCGTACGGTCGGCGGTGGCCACGATGTCCAGCGTCGGGAAGGCCGACGAGAACCCGGCCACCTTCGCCGCGAGCTCCGAGGGCACGCCCTCGCCGGTGAGCTCGTCCATCACCGACTGGTACCACTCCAGGTCCGCGCCGCGCACCAGCTTCGGCAGCTCGGCCCACACCTGTGCCACCCGCGCGCTGAACAGCTCGACGGTCTCGGTGATCTGGAGCGGCTGCGGCCGGTTGTTGAGCAGCCAGCGCGTACCGCGCTCCACCAGACGCCGCGAGTGCAGCCGGATCCGGGTCTGGACGTCGGCCGCGACCCGGTTGTCCAGGGCCTCGACCGCGTCCCACACCTCGGCCATGCCGAAGATCTCACGGGCCGACAGCTGCGCCCGGACGATCTCCTCCAGGGAGGCCCCGGTCTCCTCCCGCAGACGGTGCAGGAAGGTCGAACCGCCGGAGTTGACGGTGTCGTTGACCAGGAGGGTGGTGATGATCTCCCGGCGCAGGGCGTGCGCGTCGACCTGCTCCGGGAACTTCGCCACCAGCGCGCCCGGGAAGTAGGCGTGCAGCAGACGGCGCAGGTACGGGTCGTCCGGCAGCTCGGTGTGGATGAGCTCGTCCGCCACCGTGATCTTGGTGTAGGCGAACAGGACGGCCAGCTCCGGCTGCGTCAGGCCGCGGCCGGTGTTCAGCAGCTCGCGGATCTGCCGGTCGTTGGGCAGGAACTCCAGCTGGCGGTCCAGCTGCCCGTCACGGCCCAGGCGGCGCATGAAGCGCTGCTGGGCGTGGAGCAGGCTCGACGCCTGGGCGGAGCCGTTGGCCAGGGCCACGTTCTGCGCGTAGTTGTTGCGCAGCACCAGGCGGCCGACCTCGTCCGTCATCTCGGCGAGCAGCTTGTTGCGCTGCTTGACCGTCATGTCACCCTCGGTGACCAGCGCGTTGAGCAGGATCTTGATGTTCACCTCGTGGTCGGAGGTGTCCACGCCCGCGCTGTTGTCGATGGCGTCGGTGTTGACCTTGCCGCCCTCGCCGCCGGCGCCGCTGCGGGCGAACTCGATGCGGCCCAGCTGGGTCAGGCCCAGGTTGCCGCCCTCGCCGATGACCTTCGCGCGGACGTCCGAACCGTTGACGCGGATCGCGTCGTTGGCCTTGTCGCCGACGTCGGCGTGCGTCTCGGCCGTCGCCTTGACGTACGTGCCGATGCCGCCGTTCCACAGCAGGTCCACCGGGGACTGCAGGATCGCCTGCATCAGGTCGGCCGGGGTCATCTTGGTGACGCCCGCCTCGATGCCGAGGGCCGCCCGCATCTGCGCGTTGACCGGGATGGCCTTGGCGGAACGCGGGTGGATGCCGCCGCCCGCCGACAGCAGCTCCGTGTCGTAGTCCGCCCACGAGGAGCGCGGCAGCTCGAACAGGCGCCGGCGCTCCGCGTACGAGACGGCCGCGTCCGGGGTCGGGTCGATGAAGATGTGCCGGTGGTCGAAGGCGGCGACCAGGCGGATGTGCTCGGACAGCAGCATGCCGTTGCCGAAGACGTCGCCGGACATGTCGCCGACGCCGACGACGGTGAAGTCCTCGGTCTGGGTGTCGTGGCCCAGCTCGCGGAAGTGCCGCTTGACGGACTCCCAGGCACCGCGGGCCGTGATGCCCATGCCCTTGTGGTCGTAGCCGGCCGAGCCGCCCGACGCGAAGGCGTCGCCCAGCCAGAACCCGTACGACTCGGCGACGCCGTTGGCGATGTCCGAGAAGGTGGCCGTGCCCTTGTCGGCGGCGACGACGAGGTACGTGTCGTCCCCGTCGTGGCGGACCACGCCCTTGGGCGGCACGACCTCGCCCGCGACCATGTTGTCGGTGATGTCGAGCAGCGCCGAGATGAAGATCTTGTACGAGGCGATGCCCTCGGCGAGCCACGCGTCGCGGTCCACCGACGGGTCCGGCAGGTTCTTGGCGACGAAGCCGCCCTTGGCGCCGACCGGCACGATGACGGTGTTCTTGACCATCTGCGCCTTGACCAGGCCGAGGATCTCCGTACGGAAGTCCTCGCGGCGGTCGGACCAGCGCAGGCCGCCTCGGGCGACCTTGCCGAAGCGCAGGTGGACGCCCTCGACGCGCGGGGAGTACACCCAGATCTCGAACGCGGGGCGCGGGGCCGGCAGGTCCGGGATGGCCTGCGGGTCGAACTTCATCGACACGTACGCGTGCTGCTCGCCCGCGGCGTTCGGCTGGAAGAAGTTCGTGCGCAGGGTGGCCTTGATCAGCGTCAGGAACGCCCGCAGGATGCGGTCCTCGTCGAGCGAGGCGACCTGGTCCAGGGCCCCGTCCAGCTCCTCCAGCATGGCGTCGACGAGCTCGGTGCCGGCGGACTGGCGGCCCGGCGACATCCGCGCCTCGAAGAGGGAGACCAGCAGCCGGGTGGTGTGGACGTTGTTGCGGAGGGTGTCCTCCATGTAGTCCTGGCTGAAGGTGGAGCCGGCCTGGCGCATGTACTTGGCGTACGCGCGCAGGACGACGGCCTGCCGCCAGGTCAGCCCGGCGCCCAGGACCAGGGTGTTGAAGTTGTCGTTCTCCGCCTCGCCGGTCCACACGGCCGCGAAGGCCTCCTGGAACCGCTCGCGCGCGTCGTCGCCGAGGTAGCTGTCCCCGTTGCCGGTGGACAGCGGCATCCGCAGGCCGAAGTCGTAGATCCAGGCACTCACCCGGTCGCTGCGGCGCAGCTCGTACGGGCGCTCGTCGGTGACCTCGACGCCCAGGCGCTGGAGGACCGGCAGCACCGCGGACAGGGAGACCTGCTCGCCCTCGCGGTAGATCTTGAAGCGGCGCTCGCCCGGGCCGGCCCCGACGGGCTCGTACAGGGAGAGCGCGAACTCGCGGTCGCTGGCGGACAGCCGCTCCAGGTGGCACAGGTCCGACACGGCCATGCGCGGCGTGTGGTCGGCCTTGTAGCCCTCGGAGAAGGAGCCGCTGTACTTGCGCAGCAGCTCGGCGGCGCGCTCCTCGCCCAGCTCGGCGGTCAGGGCCTCGCCGAAGCCGTCGCTCCAGGAGCGGGCCGCCTCGACCAGTCGGGACTCGACGCGCTCGACGTCGGCGTCGGTCAGCGCGGGCAGCTGGGTGCCCTGCGGGACGCGGACGACGAAGTGGATGCGGGAGAGGATCGATTCGGTGTTCCAGGCGGTGAAGTCGACGCTGGTGCCGCCGAGCTCCTCCTTCAGGATGTCCATCAGGCGCAGCCGGACGCCGGTGGTGAACCGGTCGCGCGGCAGGTAGACGAGCGCCGAGTAGTAGCGGCCGTACTCGTCCTGGCGCAGGTAGAGCCGCAGGCGGCGGCGTTCCTGGAGGTACAGGACGGAGGTGGCGATCTCGCGGAGCTTGTCGACCGGGGTCTGGAACAGCTCGTCGCGCGGGTAGGTCTCCAGGATCTGGAGCAGGTCGCGGCCGTCGTGGCTGGACGGCGAGAAGCCGGCGCCCTCCAGGACCTCGGAGACCTTGCGGCGGATCACCGGGACGCGGCGCACGGACTCGGTGTACGCGGCGGAGGAGAACAGGCCGAGGAAGCGGCGCTCGCCGACCACGTTGCCCTCGGCGTCGAACTTCTTCACGCCGACGTAGTCGAGGTACGAGGGGCGGTGCACGGTGGCGCGGCTGTTGGCCTTCGTCAGCACCAGCAGCCGGTGCTCGCGGGCCTTGGCGCGGGCGTCGGCCGGCAGCCGGTTGAAGGACGGCGAGACGGGGTGCGCGTCCTCCTGGCCGTGGTGGACCGGGTCGGAGCGCAGGATGCCGAGGCCGGTGCCGGGGACTGCCGCCAGGGCGTCGCCGTCGACCAGGTCGTACTCGCGGAAACCGATGAAGGTGAAGTGGTCGTCGGCCAGCCAGCGCAGCAGCTCGCGGGCCTCCTCCTGCTCGTACTCGCGCAGGTCCGGGGCGGTCGGCTCGTTCTGCAGCTCGTCGGCGATGCGCAGCGCGGCGTCGCGCATCTTCTCCCAGTCCTCGACGGACTCGCGGACGTCGGACAGGACGCGCAGCAGGTCGCCGGTGATCTGCTTGAGGTCGGCCTTGTCGGTCTCGCGGTCGATCTCGACGTGGATCCAGGACTCGACGAGGGAGTCGTGGGGGCGCGCGGTCTTGGGACCGTGGGCGTCGCAGTCGGGACCGAGGATCTCGATCAGCTTGCCGGTGACGTCACGGCGCACGACGACCTGCGGGTGGATCACGACGTGGATGCCGCGGCCCTGGCGGGACAGCTCGTTGGTGACCGAGTCCACGAGGAACGGCATGTCGTCCGTGACCACCTCGACGACCGAGTGGCTGGAGGTCCAGCCGTTCTCCTCGACCGTGGGGGTGTGCACGCGCACGCTCGCCGTGCCCTGCGGGCGGTTCTCCGCCAGCCGGTAGTGGGAGAGCGCCGCGCCGAACACGTCGACCGGGTCCCGGTCCGCGAGGTCCTCGGGGGCCGTGTGCAGGTAGTAGCGCTGGAGGTAGGCGAGCGTCGCGCCCTGTCCGGGGTGCTCCCCGTGCTCGGACCCAGTCGGAAGTAGCCCCCCGGCCGGGCTGTTCTCAGCTACCCGTGCCGCCCGCGCGAGCAGCTCGGCCTTTGCTTCGTCCAGCTTGGTCTGCATGTCCTCTGGCTCCTGTCGCGCGCCATTGCGTGACGTAGGGGAAGGAAGGAATGACAAAGCGCCGCGATGAGGCGGGAAGTCCGTCCGGATCCGGTCGCGACGCCGTGTCGTCGGGAGAGCCGCCGGGGAGTGCTTCGACCGTGATCGACAGGTCCCGGCGGCGGGGATCAGCGAAAGCCCGGGCACGAACGTGCGCCGGGCGCGGGCCGGGGGCGTCAGTGCCCCCGAGGACTATCGCGCTGATCACGGGTACTAGGCTATCTCGCCCCACCCCCCGGTCGTCATTCACTGCATCTGTACAAAACCCGGGGTAAAACCTGGACAGTCTGGCCAGCGACTGGGCCGCCGCCGCGTGCGGGGGTGCCTATCCGGCCAGCTCACGCGCGGTGGCGACGGCCTCGGCGAGGCTGTCGACGACCGGGACGCCGGCGGACTCCAGGCTGGCCCGGCTGTGCGAACCGCCGGTGTACAGGACGGCGCGGGCGCCCACGTGGGCGGCGGCCAGCGCATCGTCCACGGCGTCACCGACGAGGACCGTACGGGAAGCCGTCACACCGGCCGCCTCCATGGCGGCCATATGGCGTACGAGGTGCCCCGCCTTGGAGGTGTGCGAGGGCCCGGTACGGCCGTCGACCCGCAGGAAGTGCGCGTCGATGCCGTGCTCGCGGACCAGCGGCACGAGCTTCTCGTGCGGCGCGAGCGACAGCAGGGACTGGGTGAACCCGTCCTCCTGCCAGCCCCGCAGCAGCTCCCGCGCACCCTCGGCGAGGCCTGATGCGGCGGCGGCCGCCCAGTAGTGCCGGTGGAAGGCCTCGTCCATGACCACCCACTCCTCGTCGGTGGGCAGCCGCCCCATCAGCCGCTCGTAGAACTTCGGCACCGGGACGACGTACAGGTCGCGGTACCGCTCCAGGGTGATCGGCGGAAAACCGAGCTCCGCGAAGGAGGCGTTGGTGGCGACCATGACGGCGTCGATGTCGTGCAGCAGGGTTCCGTTCCAGTCCCACACGATGTGGGCCGTAGCGACGCTCACCCGGATCTCCGTACTCATCCCAGCAGCCCCGGGATCTCCTGCACGCCGAACCACAGCAGCTCGTGGTCCTCGGCCCCGTCGACGAGGAACTGCGCGTCGTCGTCACCCGCGTCCGCGGCCGCCAGGGCCCCGGCGGCGGCCGTCACGTCCTGCTCGGCGTCCTCGGCGTCCACGTGCACGGCGGCGGCCACGGTCAGCCGCACGGCGGCGCCGAGCGTCACCTGCCCCAGCGTCGCCTCGTCGACGCCCGGGGACGCCACGGCGGCCTTCTCCTCCACATCGACGGCGACGACGACCCGCTTGCGCGGGGCGGCGGCGTCCTCGGCCAGCATCCGCAGCGAGGCGGCGGCGGCACGGCCCAGCGCCGCGTACTCCAGCTCCTCGATGTCGTCGGAGACGTACCACTCCCGCAGCCCGGGGGTGACGGCGTACGCGCGGAGCGGGGCGGGCCCCAGCTCGCCCGCCTTGTGCGCCTCGGCGAGCCCGGGGAGGGTCAGGGGGACGTACACGCGCATGGCCGGCTGCTTTCGGTAGTCGGAAACCCCCTCAGGATACGACCGCGACGCGCGAACTCCCCTAGGGGCGGGGACCCTGGATCTCCACGGCGGCGCACCGCCAGCGCAGATCAGGCCCCTGTTCGAGCCGGAAGGCCATCGCCGAGACCCGGTCACCGGTCGCGATCCGCGCGAACGCCTCGATGACCCCCGGCCCGGGGTGGAACCGCCCGCAGTGCCGCAGCACGGGCCGCAGCCGGTCCCGCAGCGGCCCGCTGGGCGCGAGCTCGACCAACTGGTCGTACGCCTCCCCGACGGTCAGCCCCAGCAACGAGTGCACGGGCCGCTGCCCACTGACGACGGCCAGGATCCGCTGCGCGAACCAGTCGTGGGGCCCCACCCTCCGCAGGGCCCGCGGGGCACCGCCGGGCCGCGGGGCACCGCCGGGCCGGGGGGCACCGCCGGGCCGGGGGCCGGCACCCGACCGGGCCCCGACGCCCACCCGGGAACCCCCGACGGCGGACGGACTCCCCACCCCCGCCCGGGGACCCCCGACCGCGGGCAGACCCCCCGCCCCCGCCCGGGGACCCCCGACGGCGGACGGACTCCCCGCCCCCGGCCGGGACCCGGAACCCGCCCGGGACCCGGCACCCGGCCGCCTCTGGTCCTGCCGCCCGGCGGGCCGGCTCCGCCCGGACCCGCCCGGCCTGCTGCGACTGCCCTCGCCGCCGATGGTGCCGCGCGTGGTGGTGTCCATGCCGATTCCCCCGATCAACCGTGCCCGGCGGCACCAGGCGGTAAGTGATGCGGGTTTTCTACGACCCCCGAACACGCTCCGCAACCGACGGCAGCCGCCACGGAACCCCCGGCCGAGGTTCACCTATCCGGGTGCCCGAACCTGCCCCCAGGGCACCCGAAACCCCCCGAGAAGGCCAGGGAAGACCCCCCGAAGCCCCTCCCGGCCCAGCCCCGAAAGGGTCACCCCCACATCACCCTCCCGGCTCACAGACTCCACCCCCAGCCCCACCCCACACCCATCACACTCGGTATCCACCAGCCAGCCCGCCGAGGCACGACCGGACGGCGGGACGGGACCGGGGAGGGCGGGGTCGCGGCGGCCCGGGACCGGGAGGGCTTGGGGCTTTCCCGTCAGTCTCATCGTCCTTCCGCGTCGGGACGGCCCGTCAAGGGCGCTCCCTTCGGTCGCGTCGCTGCGCGATGGCCTTCGGCCACCCTTGACAGACCGCCCCGCCACGAAAAGCCGAAGACTGCCGGGAAACCCCCAAAAGAACGGCACGGTCCAGAGTCGGACAACCGGCGGTGTCAGGGATGAGGCGGGGTGGTCGGGGGTCACCTCACCGCCCATCCGGCCCCTTTGAGGATGCGATCGGGACCCGAGCCCGCGCCAGATCGCTACGCGCTCCTCCCGTCTCAGCGCCCGCCGCCCGCCTGGGGCCGCTGCCCGCACCGAAGGCCGGTCAAAGAGGCCTCCGGACCCGGCAGGCGCGTCAGATCGCTACGCGCTCCCCACATCTCAGCGTCCGCAGCCTGTCTGCGGCCGCTGCGTGCGCCAAAGGACGATGAGGTCGCCCTCCGGCGCCGGTGGGCGCCCCAGATCGCTACGCGCTCCTGTTTTCGCAGCGTCCACAGCCCGTCCGGGGCTGGTACCTGCACCAAAGGACGACCGGGGCGCCCTCCGAGGCCGATGGACGCATCAGGTCGCTGCGCGCTGCCCCTTTCTCAGCCAGGACGCGGCCTCAGGCGTCGAAGTCGTACTCCAGCACGTAGGAAGCGGCATCCAGCGTCATCTCGTTGACCTCGACGGCCCGCCCGTCCCCGGCGAAGGCGGTACGGGCGATCTGGATGACGGGCGTGCCCATGGAGAGCGAAAGCCTCTCGACTTCGTCAGCCGACGGCATTCGGGACCGGATCTCCTCCCGGAAGTGGACGGGTGCGTGCCCCAGCTCGGCCAGCCTCGCGTACGTCCCTCCAGGCCCGGTGTCGGCCTGCGTGATGACGGAGTCACCAACGATGTCCGCCGGCAGGTAGGACATCGCGAAGAGGACCGGCTTGCCGTCGAGCACGAAACGGCGGCTGCGGGCCCAGACCCGAGAGCCGGCAGGAACGCCGAGCACGTCGGCGATACGGTCGCTGACGGCTTCCTCGCGCACCTCGACCTGGTCGACCACGAGCACGCGGTCCTCGGCGTCGACGGACCAGATGGACCGGCCCGAACCCCACTGTTCCTGCGCCAGCCGCTGGATGCCGCGCCGCCTCAGCGGCTTGAACTCCCGCACGAAAACACCGGCACCCTTGCGGGCGTCCGCAAGGCCTTCGTTCTGCAGCACCCCGAGGGCCTGCCGCGCGGTCATCCGGGCCACGTCGTACGTGGCCATGAGGTCGTTCTCACCCGGCAGGCGATCACCCGGCCCGTACTCTCCCGCCTGGATGGCCGCCCTCAGCGCATCCGCGATCCGCTGGTACTTCGGCTGGCGGCTACCGCCCTGGCTGGTCATCGAACCGATCACTCCTTCTCCTCTCTAGACACCCTAGGGCTACAGCTAGAGCACTGCACGCAGCAGCCTTGAGGCTCCTGCCGATCAGATCTCTAGAGATGTCTTGACGGAATGAGGTCGTATCCGCTGCAGTGAAAACATCTCTAGAGAGCTCACCGCGAGGTGTTCTCCCGAAATGAGGAGTGATGCGCATGTGCCAGAACCTCGCCGTCATGGCAGAAGACCCGTCGGTGCGCGCCAAGGCCATACACGGGCCCAGCATCGAACTCCTCGACCGCGCCCTTGCCGGGTGGGAGCGCTTCCTCGACACCTTCGAGGAGGTACCCGATGAGTGAGCAGTACGCATACGTCCCCCACCGGCTTCTCCGCCACCGCGTCCGCGACATCGCCTCCGGCGCCGAGGGCGTGCTGATGGCCGTGATCAACGAGAACGTCTCGGACTCCGCCGCATGCGAACGCTGGATGGAGCTGGCCTACATCCGGGGCGCATCCGGCCGCGAGTTCACCACTGCCGTCGACAACGTCCAGCCCGCCTATGAACAGCCCCGGACGGACCGCAGACGCCGGGACCTGGGCAGCGCGTAGCGATCTGATGCGCCCACCGGCCCCGGAGGGCGGTCCGGTCGTCCTTTGGTGCAGGCAGCAGCCACAGGCGGACTGCGGACGCCGAGACGAGAGGAGCGCGTAGCGATCTGATGCGGGCGGAGGCCCCGGAGGCGGCTGATGTCGGCCCGGATGCCCGGTCTGCCGGGCCCCGACCACCTCGCCTCATCACTGATCCCGCCGCATGCCCGCCTTGCATCCGTCCCGTTCCTTTGGGGGTTTCCCGGCAGTCTTCGGCTTTTCGTGGCGGGGCGGTCTGTCAAGGGTGGCCGAAGGCCATCGCGCAGCGACGCGACGAAGGAGCGCCCTTGACGGACCGTCCCGACGCGGAAGGACGATGAGACTGACGGGAAACCCCCAACCCCTCCCCGTACCGTCCGGCTCAGGTCCCGCCCACCCCGGTACCGATCGGCTTCTCACCGCCGCCCGGCCACGGCCCGCCGAGCCGCCGGCCCCGCACCCCGGGGAGGCGGCTGGGCAGGCACCGCCCGGCCCCCGGCCCCTCGAGGGGCGATGGCGGGCCCACGCCGTGGCCGAGGGGGCGATGGCCGGCCCGCGCCACACCCCCACACCCCGCCCCCCAACAACAACCGGGCCCGGACACCCCATGGTGTCCGGGCCCGGCCGACGGGTCTCCTGCGCGCAGGCTACTTCTTGCGGCGGCGGCCGCCCGAGGCCTTCTGGGCCTTGCGGCGCTCCGCGCGGGTCAGGCCGTCGCCGCCGCCGTTGGCGTCGTCGAAGTCGCCCTCGACCACGCCGCCCTCGCCGTCCACGGTCGGGGCGGAGAAGTGCAGGCGGTCCGGGCGCTGCGGGGCGTCCAGGCCCTTGGCGCGGATCTCCGGGCGCGCCGACGGCACCGGCTCCTTCGTCAGCGACGGGGCGGCCGCCTCGGCCGGCACCGGGAGCTCCTCGACCTGCTGCTCGACCTGGACCTCCAGGTTGAACAGGTAGCCGACGGACTCCTCCTTGATGCCCTCCATCATGGCGTTGAACATGTCGAAGCCCTCGCGCTGGTACTCGACCAGCGGGTCCTTCTGGGCCATCGCGCGCAGGCCGATGCCCTCCTGGAGGTAGTCCATCTCGTAGAGGTGCTCGCGCCACTTGCGGTCGAGGACCGACAGGACCACGCGGCGCTCCAGCTCGCGCATGACGTCCGCGCCCAGGGCCGCCTCGCGCGCCCCGTACTGCTCGTAGATGTCGTCCTTGACGGACTCGGCGATGAACTCGGCGGTGATGCCCGCGCGGTCGCCGGCGGCCTCCTCCAGCTCCTCCACCGTCACCTTGATCGGGTAGAGCTGCTTGAAGGCGCCCCACAGCCGGTCGAGGTCCCACTCCTCGGCGAAGCCCTCGACCGTCTCGGCGGCGATGTAGGCGTCGATGGTGTCGTCCATGAAGAAGCGCACCTGCTCGTGCAGGTCCTCGCCCTCCAGGACGCGGCGGCGCTCGCCGTAGATGACCTCGCGCTGGCTGTTGAGGACCTCGTCGTACTTCAGGACGTTCTTGCGGGTCTCGAAGTTCTGGGTCTCGACCTGCGACTGGGCCGACGCGATCGCGCGCGTCACCATCTTGTTCTCGATCGGGACGTCGTCCGGCACGTTGGCCATGGCCATGACGCGCTCGACCATCTGCGCCTTGAACAGGCGCATCAGGTCGTCGCCCAGCGACAGGTAGAAGCGGGACTCGCCCGGGTCGCCCTGACGGCCGGAGCGGCCGCGCAGCTGGTTGTCGATACGGCGCGACTCGTGCCGCTCGGTGCCCAGCACGTACAGGCCGCCGAGCTCCTTGACCTCCTCGAACTCCGCCTTCACGGCCGCTTCGGCCCTGGCGAGCGCGTCGGGCAGGGCGTGCGCCCACTCCTCGATGTGCTCCTCCGGGTCGAGGCCGCGCTGGCGCAGCTCCGCCTCGGCGAGGTCGTCGGGGTTGCCGCCGAGCTTGATGTCGGTACCGCGGCCGGCCATGTTCGTGGCGACCGTGACGGCGCCGCGGCGGCCGGCCTGGGCGACGATCACGGCCTCGCGCTCGTGCTGCTTGGCGTTGAGCACCTCGTGCGGGATGCCGCGCTTGGAGAGCTGCTGGGAGAGGTACTCGGACTTCTCGACCGACGTGGTGCCGACGAGGATCGGCTGGCCCTTCTCGTGCTTCTCCGCGATGTCGTCGACGACGGCGGCGAACTTGGCGACCTCGGTGCGGTAGATGAGGTCGGCCTGGTCCTTGCGCTGCATCGCGCGGTTCGTCGGGATCGGGACGACGCCCAGCTTGTAGATCTGGTGGAACTCGGCGGCCTCGGTCATGGCCGTACCGGTCATGCCGGACAGCTTGGTGTAGAGGCGGAAGAAGTTCTGGAGGGTGATCGTGGCGAGGGTCTGGTTCTCGTCCTTGATGTCCACCCCTTCCTTCGCCTCGATCGCCTGGTGCATGCCCTCGTTGTACCGGCGGCCGGCGAGGATACGGCCGGTGTGCTCGTCGACGATCATGACCTCGCCGTCGATGACGACGTAGTCCTTGTCCTTCTTGAACAGTTCCTTCGCCTTGATGGCGTTGTTCAGGTAGCCGACGAGCGGGGTGTTCACCGACTCGTAGAGGTTGTCGATGCCGAGCCAGTCCTCGACCTTGGCGACGCCGGCCTCGTGGATGCCGACGGTGCGCTTCTTCTCGTCGACCTCGTAGTCGCCGGTCTCCTCGATGCCCTTGAGCGGGTTGCCGGCCTCGCCCTTGGTCAGGCGGGTGACCAGCTTGGCGAAGTCCGCGTACCACTTCGTGGCCTGGTCGGCCGGGCCGGAGATGATCAGCGGGGTGCGGGCCTCGTCGACGAGGATGGAGTCGACCTCGTCGACCACGGCGAAGTTGTGGCCGCGCTGGACCAGCTCGTCCTTCGACCAGGCCATGTTGTCGCGCAGGTAGTCGAAGCCGAACTCGTTGTTCGTGCCGTACGTGATGTCGCAGCCGTACTGCTCGCGGCGCTGGGCGGGCGACATGTTCGCCAGGATGCAGCCGACCTCCAGGCCGAGGAACTTGTGCACCCGGCCCATCAGCTCGGAGTCGCGCTCGGCGAGGTAGTCGTTGACCGTGATCAGGTGGACGCCCAGGCCCGACAGGGCGTTCAGGTACGCCGGCAGCGTGCCGACGAGGGTCTTGCCCTCACCGGTCTTCATCTCGGCGACGTACCCGAGGTGCAGCGCGGCGCCGCCCATGATCTGGACGTCGTAGTGCCGCTGGCCCAGGACGCGCTTGGCGGCCTCGCGGACGGTCGCGAAGGCCTCGGGCAGCAGGTCGTCGAGGCTCTCGCCGTCCTGGTAGCGCTGCTTGTACTCGTCCGTGAGGGCCCGCAACTCGGCGTCGGAGAGGTTGACGAAGTCCTCTTCGATGGAGTTGACCTGGTCCGCGATGCGGTGCAGTTTGCGCAGGATCTTGCCTTCGCCTGCACGCATGAGCTTGGTGAGGACGGACACTGAGGCTGGTCTCCTTGCCGGTCGGGCCTGGGCACTTTACGTAGCCGGGCACGGCAGGTGGGCCCCACCGCAACGGCCATCGTAAGCGAGGACGTGGTCGCGTCGGGAGGTCCGCCATCGCCGCAGGGCAGCGGGCACCCGTATTGAGAACGCACGGGGGACCCGGAAGGTGCCGGTCTCCCCTCATCTGCGTCGAAAACCGCTCGTCGGCCTCCCGCACCGACCGGATAATCCGGTCATGGAACCGACCACCCTGACCACGGAGCGCCTCGTCCTGCGCCCGCACGTGCCCGCCGACGTCCCCGAGACCCACGCGGCCTGCCAGGACCCGGAGATCCAGCGCTGGATCCCGGTCCCCGTGCCGTACGGGGAGGAGGACGCGGTCGAGTACGTCACGCGGAACGCGCCCGCCCGCTGGGAGGACGGGACGGAGTACAACTTCGCCGCCCGGCTCGGCCCCGAAGGCCCTCTGGTCGCGACGCTGGGCCTGCACCCGCGCGGCGACTTCGCGTACGAGATCGGCTTCTGGGCCACCGCCGCCCACCGCGGCCGCGGCTACACCACCGAGGCCGTGCTGGCCCTGGCCCGCTGGGCCTTCACCGAGCTCGGCTGCGACCGTCTGGTCTGGCGCGCCGGCGTCGGCAACACCGCCTCCCGCGCCGTGGCCGAGAAGGCCGGCTTCACGGTCGAGGGCGTCCTGCGGGCCGGCATGGAGCACCGCGCCACCCTGCGCGACTGCTGGGTCGGCTCCCTGCTCCCCGCCGACCTGGGGCTGCCGTCCCGGCTCCCGTACCTGCCGGCGCCCGCGCGGGCCGCCGGGACCGTCGCCCGGGACCCCCGGCACCCGGCCGGAAACGGCCGCGCTGTCAGTGGCCGGCCCTAGGCTGCGGCGCATGACCACCGCCACCGCCGCCGTGTCCCTGTCCGCCGACGAGGCCCGCCGGATCGCCCTGCGCGCGCAGGGCTTCCTCGGGGCGCCCGACCGGAGGGCCGGCGTGCGCGGGGTGCTGCGGAACCTGGGCGCCGTGCAGCTGGACACCATCTCGGTCCTGGCCCGGTCGCACGAGCTGATCCCGTACGCCCGGCTCGGCGCGGTCGGCCGGGACACCGTGGAGAAGGCGTACTGGTCCGACGCCCACGCCTTCGAGTACTGGTCGCACGCGGCCTGCATCCTGCCCATCGAGGAGTGGCCGCACTTCTCCTTCCGGCGCCGCGCCCGGCGGGCCCGCGGCCACCGCTGGCACGTCCTCCAGGACAAGGAGCGCTCGACGCGGACCGTCCTGGACCGGCTGCGCGCCGACGGCCCGCTGACCTCCTCCGAGCTCGGCGGCGCCAAGAACGGCGGTGAGTGGTTCGAGTGGTCCGAGACCAAGATCGCGGTGGAGTGGCTGCTCGACACCGGCGAGGTGGTCTGCACCGAGCGGCGCGGCTGGAAGCGCGTCTACGACCTCGCCGAGCGGGCCGTGCCCGACGCCCTGTTCCACGACGACCTGGACGACCGCGAGTGCCTGCGCCGCCTGGTCGCGCTGGCCGGGCGGTCCCTCGGCGTGGGCACCCGCGCCGACATCGCCGACTACCACCGCCTCAAGGGCGAGGAGTTCGACGCGGTGGTCGCGGACTCCGGGCTGGTCCCGGTGGAGGTGGAGGGCTGGGGCAAGCCGGCCTGGGCCCATCCCGGGGCGCTGGCGTCCGCACCGCGCGGCCGCCACCGCACCACCCTGCTGTCCCCGTTCGACTCGCTCGTCTGGGACCGCCCCCGCACCGAGCGGGTCTTCGGCTTCACCCACCGCCTGGAGGCGTACGTCCCGAAGCCGAAGCGGATACACGGGTACTTCGCGATGCCGCTGCTGGCCGGCGGCCGGCTCCAGGGCCGTGTCGACCCGGCCCGCGAGGGGCGCACGCTGGTGGCCCGGCAGCTCTCCCTGACCACCCCGAAGGCGGCCGGCGCGATGGCCGAGGCCCTGTGGGAGGCCGCCCGATGGGTGGGGTGCGAGGACGTGCGCGTCGACCGGGCGGGGGACGCGCGCGAGGCCGCGGCGGTCACCGCGGAACTCGCCGCCCGGCGCGCGTAGCGCAGCGGGGTGGCCGGGGCCCGCGCCGCCGCGCCCCGTCAGGGGCGCGGTGAACTGCGCGACCGGCCGCCGACGGCCCGCACCCGGCGTCCGGCGTCCGGCGTCGCCCGCGGAGCGACACGGCTCAGCGGATCTCCAGGATCTTCTCGCGCATCGCGTAGACCACGGCTTCCATCCGGGAGTGCAGCTGGAGCTTCTCCAGGATGTTGCGGACGTGGTTCTTCACCGTGTTCTCGGAGATGAACAGCTGCTTGGCGATGTCCCGGTTGTTCATCCCGGTCGCCACCAGCTTGAGCACCTCCAGCTCCCGGTCGGTCAGCCGGGGCGCCGGCACCAGCCTGCGCTCGTCGGTGCGCTGGATCATCGACTTGAACTCGGTCAGCAGCTTCGACGCCATGGACGGGCTGATCTGCGACTGCCCGTCCGCCACGGCGCGGATCGCGGTGGCGACCTCGTCCGTGGAGATCTCCTTGAGCAGGTAGCCCGTCGCACCCGCCTTGATCGCGTCGTAGAGGTCGGCCTCCTCGTCGCTGATCGTCAGCATGATGATCTTCGCGGAGGGGGCGACCTCCTTGATCGAGGTACAGGCCTCGATCCCGCCGCGCCGCGGCATCCGGACGTCCATCAGCACGATGTCCGGAAGCAGGTCGGCGGCCTTGTCCACGGCCTCCGCACCGTCCCCGGCCTCACCGACGACCTGGATGTCCTCCTCCTGCGCGAGGACGATCTCCAGCCCGCGCCGGAACAGGGCGTGGTCGTCGACCACGAGCACCCGGATGGGCTCCCCGGCGAGCTCCCCGGCCCCGTCCCGGTCGCCGGCCTCCGCCGCGTCCACCGCACGGCAGCCGGCTCCGTCGTCACCGCGCACCGGCCCGAAGCTGTCCGCCATCGTTCCTCCCCCTGCATGTACCGGGCTGCTGGGCCAACCCGGCGGGGGCGGCCGCCGGTTGACTGCCCGCCATGATTCCATGCCCGCACGGTCACCCGCGGGTCTGGCGGAATCCCTTTGGCTCATACGAGTCATACAGGTGCCCCTGCGGAAACACCGTGGCTTCCGCAGGGGCAACGGATCCGTGATCAGCCTCCGAGCGCTCCGCCGGCACCGCCGACGGCCGGCTCCTCCGAGCTGGACGCCCCGTCGGGGTCCACGTGGATGACGCCGTAGTCGTAGGCGTGGCGCCGGTAGACGACGCTCGGCATCTTGGTCTCGGAGTCGACGAACAGGTAGAAGTCGTGGCCGACCAGTTCCATTTCGTAAAGGGCCTGGTCGAGCGACATGGGCCGGGCAGGGTGGGTCTTCTCGCGGACGATCAGCGGGCCTTCGCCCTGCACTTCGAGCGATCCGATCCGGGTGGTCGGAATTCCGTCCTCGATCTCTTCGCCGACCGGCTGGCCGCTCCCGTTGAGCGTCGCGACGCCCGGCACGCGGTCGGCGACCTCGGCCGCCGACAGCCGTCCGTTGCCGCGGCGGGTGAAACGCTTGTCGTGCTGCTTGCGCAGCCGGGCCTCCAGCTTGTCCTGAGCCAGGTCGAGGGCCGCGTACGGGTCCGCGGCGGCGGCCTCGGCTCGGATCACCGGGCCCCGCGAATGCAGGGTGATCTCCACGCGGTCGGAACGGTCGGCCTGGCGCGGGTTGTGCTCCTTGGACACCTCGACGTCCAAGCTGATCACCTTGGCGTCGAGCTTCTGGATCCGCTCCGGATTCAGCTTCTCGGCCACGTGCTTGCGGAACCGCTCGGGCACCTCGGTCTTGCGGCCCTTGACGACGATGTCCACGCAGAACTCCGTTCCCGGAGACCTTCGCCGCGAGCGGCGAACCGTCTCCCTTTCGCACCAGGCTCCGGTGAACACCGGAGCCTCGGACTTGGCGACTTTCACCTCCTCCTCCCCCATCGGCAAGATCTACATCCCACCGACTTCGGAGTAGAGACACCCCTCTGACACGAAGATTCCAAAACGGGCGGACTGGCGCTCCGATACCGGGGGGCCCAAGGATCGCCAGTTCCTCACAACCGAACATATCTCTCCATGCCGGTTGTCGGCACCCGCTACCGGAACCTACCTCCGTCGAGGTGGTTGGTCCCTCTTACTACCTGCAACGATGCGCATTCCCCAGCGGTTCCAAATCTATTCACAAGAATTTTGCTCTGTACGAGTAGTCCACCCGAGCTCTAGCATCGGGCCCGGGTGAACGATCCGGACGGCGCCGCCACCACGGCCGCCGCGTCCGCCCACAGCCCCGCCGCGCGCAGCGCCCGGGCCGCCTCCGCGAGGGTGGCCCCGGTCGTCACCACGTCGTCCACCACCACGATCCGCGCCCCCGCCACCAGCCGCACGCCGCCCGGGCGCACCTCCAGGGCCCCGGCCAGGTTCTGCTGCCGCTGCCGGGCCCCCAGCCCCGCCTGGTCCGCGACCGGCCGCCGCAGCCGCAGCACGGCCGCCACGCGCGCGGGCTCACCGGCCCCGCGCAGCCGCCGCGACGCGGCCAGGGCGATCCTGCGCGCCGCGTCGTGCCCGCGCGCCCGCACCGCCCGCCGCGCGGACGGCACCGGGACCAGCACCAGCTCCCGCGCCGCGCCGCCCGCCCCCGCCGCGCGGGGAGCGGACACGGCCGCCGCGGAGACGGCCGCCGCGAGGGCGGCGCCGAGCGGGCCGGCCAGCGGAAGGGCCCCGCGCTCCTTGTGGGCCAGGACGACCGCCCGTACCGGCCCCTCGTAACGGGCCGCCGCGTACACCGGCGGCAGCCCCTGCGGGCCCCCGTCCCGCGGCTCCGGGCGCACCGGCCCCGCGCCCGCCCCGGCCAGGGCCCCGCGGCAGGCACCGCACAGCAGCGGGCGCGCCGCCCCGCAGCCCGCGCAGTCCGAGGGCAGGACCAGCCCGGCCAGCTCCTGCCACCACCCCCGCACACGTCCACCCTGCCCGGTGTCCGGGCAGGGCGCGACCCCTGTGGACGACCCTCCTCGGGGGAGGGCCCCCGAGGCTCAGCCCGGGTACACCGGCGCGCGGCCGCCCGCCGCCGCCGTGCGCCACTGCGCGCCCGGCGGGAGCCACACGATGCCGTCCTCGGTGGAGGAGGCCACCACCGGCTTCGCCTCGTCCTCCGAGGCGGCGATCGCGCTCAGTCCGGTCGCCCCGGGCAGGCTCGCCGCGACCATCGACCCGTCGGCCAGCATGTAGCGGGCCTGGTCGACGCCGCCGCTCTCGCGGCCCACCACCAGCAGCCGGCCGCGCGGCGCCCAGCTCATCGCCGTCACCTCGGCCATCTGCGGAGCGGCCGGGCGCAGCTCGCGCACCGACACCCTGGAGGGGTCCCCCTTGCCCTCGGGCCGCTCGATCCGCCCGATGTAGAGGTTCTTGCGGCCGCCGTCGCGCTCGACGAGCAGCGCGATGCGCACGCCGTCCGCGGAGGCCTTCAGCCCGCTGATCCTCGCCCCGTCGAGTCCCGCGACGTCCACCTTCTGCGGGGTCCCGGTCCCGCCGGGCACCCGCCACAGGCCCTGGCCCTGCGGGTCGAGGTCGGAGACCCACAGGTCGCCGCGGGCGTCCCAGCTGGGGGCGGTGAGCTTGCCGCTCTTGCTGGTCAGCAGCGGCTGCGGCATCGGTCCGGCGGTGGTCATCGTGACGACGTACAGCCCGTGGCCGTCCTCGGAGACGGCCGCGGCCCGCTTCTCGTCGTAGGTCACGGCGGCCGAGCCCACCTTGAAACCGGTGGCGGTGGCCAGCGGACCGGGGGCCGGCTCCGGCTTGTCCTGCTGCTGCTCGTCGGCGCCCGCGTTGAGGACCATCCGCACGAGCCGGCCGTCCTTGTCCACGTAGTACTGGTGCTGCGGCGACGAGGGCCGGTTGGCGAGGACCGCCGCGGCCGAGCCGGTCACCCAGCACAGCGAGGACTTGCCGTCGGAGCGCAGCAGCTCGACCCGGTCCAGCCGGGAGGCCGTCAGGTCCCGGACGGTGTACAGGAGTTGGGTGGCCATCTTCTGGCACTGCGGCTGCGCGACGTTCTCCGCGGCGGCGTTGAGCGGGACGCGCAGGGTGTTCTGGCCGTCGTACGCGAGGGACTTGGTGCCCGCGCGCAGTTCGGTGCCGGTGGGGAAGGCGGTGGAGGCGACGGGGCCGAGCCACTTGGAGGGGCCGGCGAGCAGCGACTGCACCGTGAGGGTCGTGGGGTCCATCCGCGACTCGGGGTCGCTGCGCTGGCGCACGTACACGGGGTCGGCGACGAGCGTGTTGCCCGCGAAGTAGTACTTGTTGACGGGCTTGTAGATGCGCTGGAAGTCGGACTCTCCGAGGACGAGGCTGCTGGGCGGGGTGGCGATCCGCCACTGCTTGTTGACCTGGACCAGCTGGAGGTACTCCTCGTAGCGGCCGCCGCCGGTCTCCGGCTGGTAGGCGCTGCGCTCGTCGACGGTGGCGAGCTTCTTGCCGGTGACCTTCCAGCGGGGCCCGTCGGGGTCCTTCTCGCCCTGGACGGGGACGCGGTCGAGGCCGGAGGAGAGCACGGTGACGGCCGAGGAGGGCTTCCAGTTCTTGGCGGCGTCCTCGGTGAGGTACTTGCGGGCGGTGGCCAGCTGGGGGTCGTCGCCGGTCATGGCCTCCAGGAAGCCGTCGACGATCTCGGCCGGGCTGGCCTTGTCGGCCGGGGGCACGCCGAAGACCCGCACCTGGGAGTCGACCCCCTGGGAGGCCTCCACGCGCCGGATCTCGCCGCGGTCGGGCATGGAGGCGCAGCCGGCGACGAGCATCCCGACGGCCCCCAGGGCCAGGAGCGGGCGGGCGCTCCTCAGCGGGGCCGGCCGTGCCTGCCCGCGGCGGTCAGCGTCCTGCACCGTTTCCATCCTCCTGTGCTGGGCCCTGATCGGCGGGCCGGGCGACGACGCGGGCGCCGTTGCCGGGCAGCGCCGTCGGGTCGGCGGGCACCGGCAGGGCGGTGGCGACCGCCGGCCGGGGCGGTATCGGGTCGCGGTCGGCGCGCTCGGCGCGGCCGTCGGGGTGGCTGCCGGGGCCCGCGGCGGCGGTGCGTCCGGCGGCCTCGGCGGCGGCCCGGGCCCGGTTGCCCCGGGAGTCCTCGGGTTCCAGCGGGATCGGCGATCCGCGCAGCGGCTCGTCGGCGGTGCGCGGCAGGGTGAGGCGGAACTGGGAGCCGCCGCCGGGCTCGCCCCAGGCCTGGAGCCAGCCGCCGTGCAGCCGGGCGTCCTCGACGGCGATGGACAGGCCCAGGCCGGTGCCGCCGGTGGTGCGCGCCCGTGCGGGGTCGGCCCGCCAGAAGCGGTTGAAGACGCGGGTGGCCTCGCCGGGCTTGAGTCCGACGCCGTAGTCGCGGACGGCGACGGCGACGGCCCCGCCGGCCGAGGCCAGGCGGACCACGACGTCGCGGCCCTCGCCGTGCTCGACGGCGTTGACCACGAGGTTGCGCAGCACCCGCTCGACGCGCCGGGCGTCGGCCTCGGCGATGACGGGCTGGGTGTCGCCGAGGACCCGGATGCGGGTGCCCTTGTGCTCGGCGAGCGGTTCGGCGCCGTCGATGACGCGGCGGACGACGTCCCGCAGGTCGATGGGCTCGGCCTGGAGGTCGGCGGCTCCGGCGTCGAAGCGGCTGATCTCCAGCAGGTCGGCCAGGAGGGACTCGAAGCGGTCGAGCTGTCCGGCGAGGAGTTCGGCGGAGCGGGCCGTGATCGGGTCGAAGTCGACGCGGGCGTCGTGGATGACGTCGGCGGCCATGCGGACGGTCGTCAGCGGGGTGCGCAGCTCGTGCGAGACGTCCGAGACGAAGCGGCGCTGCATCCGGGACAGCTCCTCCAGCTGCTGGATCTTGTTCTGGAGGTTCTGGGCCATCTTGTTGAAGGCCTCGCCCAGGCGGGCGATGTCGTCCTCGCCGGTGACCTTCATCCGCTCCTGGAGCCGGCCGGCGGAGAGCCGCTCGGCGATCCCGGCGGCCATCCGCACGGGGGTCACGACCTGGCGCACGACGAGCCACGCGATCGCGCCGAGCAGCACGACCACGAACACACCGGCGGTGGCGATGGTGACCTTGATCAGGTTGAGGGACTCCTCCTCCTGGGTGAGCGGGAAGAGGTAGTACAGGTCGTACGGGTCGCCGTTGATGTCGGTGAGCCGCTTGCCGACGACCAGCGCGGGCTCGGGGTGCTTGCCGGTCCCGGCGGTGTACCGGATCTGCGAGAAGGTCTTGAAGGTGCCGGTGTTGTGGTTGACGGCCTTGCGCAGGTCCAGGGGGACGCTGGCGGTCGGGTCGACGTTGCCGGAGGCGCGGGCGCCCTTGACGCCCTGGCTGGTGGGGGCCTGCTCGCCGGTGCCGGCACCGAGCGCGGCCACCTCGAAGGCGGTCTGGCCGCCGCTGGCGAGCTGCTTGACGAGCGAGTTCATCCAGGTGCTGGCGTCGCGCCCGACCTTGTTGTCGGTGGCGTCGGCCCCGTCCGAGGCGGAGGGGGTGTTGGCCTTCTCCTGTGCGACCGCGAACCCTCCCGCGGCCTGGCTCTGCGCGGCCTCCTCCTTGGCGTCGAGGAGGCCCTTGCTGACCTGGGCGATGACGACGAAGCCGAGCGCGAGGACGACGGCGAGCGACATCAGGAGGGTCGCGGCGACCACCCGGAGCTGGATGTTGCGCCGCCATATGCGGACAGCCGGAAGCAGCGGCCGGCGTACGAGGCGTACGCAGAGCCGCAGCAGGGGGCCGCCGGGTGTTCCGTCCTGGAGCAGCCGGCCGCCCCGCAGGGCTCCACGGCGGGAACCGCTCCGGGCCTTGCCGGGCTGCACGTCAGCTGGGTCCGGCCTTGTAGCCGACACCACGCACCGTCACGACGATCTCGGGGCGCTCGGGGTCCTTCTCGACCTTCGAGCGCAGTCGCTGCACGTGGACGTTCACCAGGCGGGTGTCCGCCGCGTGCCGGTAGCCCCAGACCTGCTCCAGCAGCACCTCGCGGGTGAAGACCTGCCAGGGCTTGCGCGCGAGGGCGACCAGCAGGTCGAACTCGAGCGGGGTCAGGGCGATGGAGGCGCCGTCGCGCTTGACCGAGTGCCCGGCGACGTCGATGACGAGGTCACCGATGACGAGCTGCTCGGGCGCGGGCTCCTCCGAACGGCGCAGGCGCGCCCGGATGCGGGCGACCAGCTCCTTCGGCTTGAACGGCTTGACGATGTAGTCGTCGGCGCCGGACTCCAGGCCCACCACGACGTCCACCGTGTCGCTCTTGGCGGTGAGCATGACAATGGGTACGCCCGATTCCGCCCTGATCAGCCTGCACACCTCTATGCCGTCCCTCCCGGGCAGCATGAGGTCGAGCAGCACCAGGTCCGGCTTGGCCTCCCGGAAGGCAGCCAGTGCCTTGTCACCGTCCGCTACGAACGACGGCTCAAAACCTTCTCCACGCAGCACAATGCCGAGCATCTCGGCCAGCGCGGTGTCGTCGTCGACGACGAGGACG
Organism: Streptomyces sp. NPDC093801; assembly: GCF_040701585.1. Taxonomy (NCBI): domain Bacteria; kingdom Bacillati; phylum Actinomycetota; class Actinomycetes; order Kitasatosporales; family Streptomycetaceae; genus Streptomyces; species Streptomyces sp. NPDC093801. The sequence goes on from NZ_JBFBDP010000013.1 coordinate 215,370, forward strand.
CGTCCCTTCATGGTTGACATCATCCCATTAGCTAATCGTTACCTGGCGGTGAGCTGTCCCACAGCCAAAAGGGCTGGAAATCGCCCCTCGGACCTGCGTGGCGATCAGGACGAACAGTCTGCCCCGAATCCGCGCGACAATTGAAGGGAAGAGCGGACCGGGATCCGGAGGGGGGACGGCCGGTCACGACGGGGCTCCCCCATGGCACGATGACAGCCGACCAGCGCGCCCGCCACGGCAGGTGCACGTGAAGGAGCGACGATGAACGACTCTCCGGGCTGGGCCGCGCCCGGATCCCCGTCCGACGGCCAGGGCCCCGACGCCGCTCCGCGACCGCCCGCCGAGGGCCCCGGCGCGTCCAAGTGGTCCGCGGCCCAGCCGCCGCCCGGCCAGTGGAGCAGCCCCGACGCCGGCCAGGCCCCGCCGCAGCAGCCGCAGCCGCAGCAGAACGCCGGCTGGGGCACGTACCCCACCGCGCCCGGACAGCAGCCCCCCGCCGCCCCGTACGCCTACGGGAACCCCGGCGGCGGCTGGGGCGGCCCGCCGCCCGCCGCCAAGCCCGGCGTGATCCCGCTGCGCCCGCTCGGCCTCGGCGAGATACTGGACGGCGCCGTCGGCATCCTGCGCGGCCACTGGCGCTCCGTGCTCTCCGTGAGCCTGGTCGTCGCCGCCCTGTCCCAGATCGCGCTGCTCGTCGCCCAGCGCCTCACCATGGACAGCCTCCCGACGCCCTCCACCGAGCCCGCCACCCCGGGCGAGGCCGTCCGCGCCCTGGGCGACGCCGGGCTCCTCTACGGCTTCCAGTACTACCTGGAAGTCCTCGGGCTGATCCTGGTCACCGCCCTGCTGGCCCCGACCGTCAGCCGCGCCGTCCTCGGCCAGACCTCCACCCTCGGCAGCACCCTCAAGGCCGTGCGCCCGCTGGCCCCGCGCATGCTCGGCCTCACCGGCCTGCTGCTCCTGGGCGCCCTCGCCGCCGGCCTGCTCCCGGCCCTGCCCGGCATCCTGCTCGGCAGCGCCGCCCTGGCCGCCCTCGGCGTACCCGTCGGGCTCGTGCTCCTGGCCTGGTTCTACGTGACCTTCGCGCTGGCCCCGCCCGCGCTGATGCTGGAACGGGGCACGCCCGTCGCCGCCCTCAGGCGCTCCGCCAAGCTGGTCAAGGGCGCGTGGTGGCGCGTCTTCGGCATCAGCCTGCTGACCTGGGTCATCCGCACCATCACCTCCACGGTGATCGTCATGCCCTTCGCCGCCGTCGCCATGGCCCTGGCCCCCGGCGGCCTCAGCGGCTTCCTGGACGGCTCCGCCACCCGCGACTGGACCGTCCTGATCATCACCGGGATCGGCGCCGTCGTCGGCGCCACGGTCACCGTCCCGATGCAGACGGGCGTCACCACCCTCCTCTACGTCGACCAGCGCATCCGCCGCGAGGCGCTCGACCTGGAGCTCGCCCGCGCCGCCGGCGTCGAGGGCTACGGCAGCACCAGCACACCGGCCCCCACCGGAGGCTGACGCGCCGCATGAGCACGGGGGGACTCATCACCATCGCCGGCGGCGACGCGCCACCGGTCACCACCGGACGCGAAGCCGCCCGCGAGGCGGCCGAACGCGAGCTGGCCAAGCCCATCTACCACCAGGACGAGCCGGGGCTCTTCCAGCGCGCCCTGGACCGCTTCTGGGAGTGGCTGGGCGAGTTCTTCGACCGCGCCGCGGGGGCCACCCCCGGCGGCGGCCTCGGCCTGCTCGCCATCGCCCTGGTCGTCGTCCTGGCCGCCGCCGCCCTGTGGTGGCGCCTGGGCAAGCCCGGCCGGACCGCCCGCGGCGGCGGCACCCTCTTCGACGAGGGCCCGCGCAGCGCCGCCGACCACCGCGCGGCCGCCGACGCCCACGCCGCCGCCGGCCGCTGGAACGACGCCGTCCGCGAGCGCATGCGGGCCGTCGTCCGCTCCCTGGAGGAACGCACCCTCCTCGACCCCCGCCCCGGCCGCACCGCCGACGAGGCCGCCGCAGAAGCCGCACGCTCCCTCCCCGGCCACGCCGACGGCCTCCGCGCCGCCGCCCGCGCCTTCGACGACGTCACGTACGGCGGCCGCACCGCCGACCCCGACACCTACGCCCGCCTGCGCACCCTCGACCTCACCCTGGAGCGCACCCGGCCGACCTTGACGGAACCCACCCCATGACCGGCCACCCCCCGACCCCCGAACCCGGCCCCACCACGCCCCCGGCACCCACCGGCACGCCGACACCCGCCGAAGCCACGCCCGCAACCGGCCCGACCCCGGCCGACCCCCCACCCACCGCCGCCCCGGCGCACCCGGCACAGGCGCCCGCCACGCCCACCCCCGAGCAGGGCCGCCGCGCACAGCGGACCACCGCCCCCGCCGGAGGCCGCGGCGGGCGGGCCGCCACCTCCACCGCACTCACCCCCGCCCAGCTGTGGACCCGGGCCCGCGGGCTGCTGCTCGCGCTCGCGGTGCTCCTCGTCGCCGCCGTCGCCCTCGCCGGACTCCGGGCCGGCGACCACCACGGCCGCCTCGACCCCCGCTCCGCCGACCGCGACGGCAGCCGCGCCCTCGCCCAGCTCCTGAAGCAACGCGGCGTCACCACCCGCGTCGTCACCAACGCCGAAGAGGCCGCCGCGGCCGCAGGCCCCCGCACCACCCTCCTCGTCACCGACCCCGACCTCCTCGGCGCACCCCAGCGCCGCGCCGTCCGCTCCGCCATCGACCTCTCCGGCGGCCGCACCGTCCTCGTCGCCCCCACCGGCACCGCCCTCGCCGAACTGGCCCCCGCCGCCCGCACCAAGGGCTTCGCCCACCAGCGCGACCTCGACCCCGGCTGCGCCCTGCCCACCGCCACCACCGCCGGCCGTGCCGCCACCGGCGACGGGCTCCGCTACACCACCGCCCTCCCGGGAGCCGCCGGCTGCTACCCCAGCGACGGCCACCCCACCCTCCTCGTCCTGCCCAGCACCACCCGGGGCGGCGACACCGTCCTCCTCGGCTCCGAACGCATCCTCCTCAACCGGCGCCTCACCGAGGAGGGCAACGCCTCCCTCGCGCTCCAACTCCTCGGCTCCCGCCCCGAAGTCGTCTGGTACCTGCCCACCCCCGCCGACATGCCCGCCGACGGCGCCGCCGAGGAGAAGTCCCTCCTCGACCTCGTCCCGTCCGGCTGGTACTGGGCCCTGCTCCAGCTCTTCGCGGCCGCCGCCCTCGCCGCCCTCTGGCGCGCCCGCCGCCTCGGCCCCCTCGTCACCGAGGACCTGCCCGTCGCCATCCGCGCCTCCGAGACCACTGAGGGCCGCGCCCGCCTCTACCGCCGGGCCGCCGCCCGCGACCGCGCCGCCACCGTGCTGCGCGCCGCCTCACGCGAACGCCTCGCCGCGCTGGTCGGCGTACCGCCCGCACAGGCCCACGACCCGGAGACCCTGACCTCCGCCGTCTCCGCCCGCCTGCCCGGCACCGGACGCGACGTCACCACCCTTCTCTTCGGCCCCACTCCCGCCGACGACGCGGCACTCGTCGCGCTCGCCGACCACCTCGACGCCCTCGAAAGAGAGGTCCGCACCTCATGACGGCCACCACGGACAGCGCCCGCTCCTCCCTGGAAGCGCTCCGCACCGAGATCGGAAAGGCCGTGGTCGGCCAGGACTCCGCCGTCACCGGTCTCGTCGTCGCACTCCTGTGCCGAGGCCACGTCCTCCTCGAAGGCGTCCCCGGCGTCGCCAAGACCCTCCTGGTCCGCGCCCTCGCGGCCTCCCTCGAACTCGACACCAAGCGCGTCCAGTTCACCCCCGACCTGATGCCCAGTGACGTGACGGGCTCTCTGGTCTACGACGCCCGCACCGCCGAGTTCTCCTTCCAGGACGGCCCGGTCTTCACCAACCTCCTCCTCGCCGACGAGATCAACCGCACGCCCCCCAAGACCCAGTCCTCCCTCCTGGAGGCCATGGAGGAGCGCCAGGTCACCGTCGACGGCACCCCCCGCAGGCTCCCCGAGCCCTTCCTCGTCGCCGCCACCATGAACCCCGTCGAGTACGAGGGCACGTACCCGCTCCCCGAAGCCCAGCTCGACCGCTTCCTCCTCAAGCTCAACGTCCCCCTCCCCTCCCGCGAGGACGAGATCGGCGTCCTGACCCGGCACGCCGCCGGCTTCAACCCCCGCGACCTGCACGCCGCCGGCATCCGCCCGGTCGCCGGCGCCAAGGAACTCGAAGCCGCCCGCGAGGCGATCACCCACGTCACCGTCTCCCCCGAGATCACCGGCTACGTCGTCGACATCTGCCGCGCCACCCGCGAATCGCCCTCCCTCACCCTCGGCGTCTCCCCGCGCGGCGCCACCGCCCTGCTGGCCACCTCCCGCGCCTGGGCCTGGCTCACCGGCCGCGACTACGTCACCCCCGACGACGTGAAGGCCCTGGCCCTGCCGACCCTGCGCCACCGCGTCCAGCTCCGCCCGGAAGCCGAGATGGAGGGCGTCAGCGCCGACTCCGTCATCTCGGCGATCCTCACCCACGTCCCCGTCCCCCGCTGATGGCCCTCACCGGACGCGCCGCCCTCCTGGCGGCCCTCGGCAGCCTGCCCGTCGGCCTCCTCGAACCGAGCTGGACGGGCCTCCTCGCCGTCAACGGCACCCTCGGCCTGGCCTGCGCCGTCGACTACGCCCTCGCAGCGCCCGTCCGCACCCTGCGGCTGGCCCGCTCGGGGGACACCTCGGTCCGCCTCGGCGAGAGCGCCGACGTGCACCTCACCCTCACCAACCCCGGTACCCGACGGCTCCGCGCCCGCGTCCGCGACGCCTGGCCCCCCAGCAGCTGGCAGGCCGGCACCGAAACCGCCGCCTCCCGCCACGAGGTCACCGTCCCCGCCGGGGAACGCCGCCGCCTCACCACCCGCCTGCGCCCCACCCGGCGCGGCGACCGCAGGGCCGACCGCGTCACCATCCGCTCGTACGGGCCCCTGGGCCTCCTCACCCGCCAGGGCTCGCACACCGTCCCCTGGACGGTCCGCGTCCTGCCTCCGTTCACCAGCCGCAAGCACCTCCCGTCCCGCCTCGCGCGCCTGCGCGAACTGGACGGCCGCACCAGCGTCCTGACGCGCGGTGAGGGCACCGAGTTCGACAGCCTGCGCGACTACGTCCCCGGCGACGACACCCGCTCGATCGACTGGCGGGCCACCGCCCGCCGGCAGGGGGTGGCCGTCCGCACCTGGCGCCCGGAGCGCGACCGGCACATCCTCATCTGCCTGGACACCGGCCGCACCTCGGCCGGACGCGTCGGCGACGCCCCCCGCCTGGACTCCGCCATGGACGCCGCCCTGCTCCTCGCCGCCCTCGCGACCCGCGCCGGCGACCGCGTGGACCTCCTGGCCCACGACCGCCGCACCCGCGCCCTGGTCCAGGGCCGGGCGGCCGCGGACGTCCTCCCGGCGTTCGTGACCACGATGGCCGGCCTCGAACCGGAACTGGTCGAGACGGACTCCCGCACCCTGGTCTCCACCATCCTCCGCAGCGCCCCGCGCCGCTCCCTGGTGGTCCTCCTGACGAGCCTGGACGCGGCCCCGGTGGAAGAGGGCCTGCTCCCGCTCCTCCCGCGCCTCACCCAGCGCCACACCGTGGTCGTCGCCTCGGTGGCCGACCCGCACATCGCGTCGATGGCCGCCTCCCGGGGCTCCGTGGACGCGGTCTACGAGGCGGCCGCCGCGACCCAGACCCAGTCCCAGCGCCGCCGCACGGCGGACCAGCTCTCCCGCCACGGCGTCCACGTCGTCGACGCCACCCCCGACGCCCTGGCCCCGTCCCTGGCGGACACCTACCTGGCCCTCAAGGCAGCGGGCCGCCTGTAGTCCTCCCTCGCCGGGCTGGTCGGTACCCGCCAGCACCGGGGCCGTCCGGCTCCGGTGTCCTGCCCGTAAACGCAGAAAAGCCCCGCACCAGAAGGTGCGGGGCTTTCCCACAATGATTGTTCGGCGGCGTCCTACTCTCCCACAGGGTCCCCCCTGCAGTACCATCGGCGCTGAAAGGCTTAGCTTCCGGGTTCGGAATGTAACCGGGCGT